>CADECO010000029.1:27684-31380 GCA_902825905.1 uncultured beta proteobacterium | reverse complement strand
CTCTGGAGGCAGTGCGTGGCGGGTGCGCAGGCGGCCCATGGCGGGCAGGGGCGAGGCGGGCGGGGGGGCGGCGGAGCGGTGCGGACATGCCAGGCCGCCAGTGCGTGCCGGCGGGAGGGGGGGGGGGGGGGGGGGGGGAGGGGGGGGGGGTGGGGGGGAGGGGGAGCGACCATCATCCCGTCGACACAAGTGACCGACGCGCCACCAATCTGCACCACCTCGCGACTCGCGCGTACCGCCACGTGACCGTCGCGGCCGATCTCGCGTCCCTGCGACGACGTGTAGGCGGGGAGCAGATCGGCAAAGGCCTGGCTGTGTGCAACGTAGGCACCCACGCTCGCGTTGCCGCTGCCGCACACCGGGTCTTCGTTCACGCCGTGCGCGGGTGCGAATGAACGCACCTTGATCGCGTCGGCCGCGCCCGACAGCCGCGCGAACGCGGTTACGCCACCCGCTTCGAGCGCGTTGCTGAGCTCGGCCATCGCCGGCAAGTCGGGCTTGAGCCCGGCCAGCGTGCTCGCATCGGCCAGCGGCACGATGATCCACACCGCGCCGACGTTGACGATCATCGGCACGTGTTCCGACGCCCATTGCGCACCGAGCGCGCGCCGCAATGCCGGCAAATGCTCTACGGGTACCGGGCGAAGACGCGGCGTCGGCACGGTCGCGAGTAATCGCAGGCCCGCAGCACTGCGCTCGACTGCGATGGGGACGAGGCCCGCCGCGCACTCCTGCACGAGATTGTTGCGCCCGGCGTCGACGATGCCCGCCTCCAACACCGCATGCGCAGAGCCAAGCGTAGGGTGGCCGGCAAACGGCAGCTCGGCGCCCGGCGTGAAGATGCGCAGGCGGTAATCGGCGCCCGCCTGCGTCGGCGGCAGCACGAACGTCGTCTCCGACAGATTGGTCCAGCGTGCGATGCGCTGCATGGCGGCGTCGTCCAGGCCTTCGCTGTCGAGGATGACCGCGACCGGATTGCCCTGGAACGGCACGGTGGTGAACACGTCGACCTGCTTGAATCGTCGTTTCATGGGAGTCTGATCTTGTTCAGAGACGGGAGTACCGCGTGAGCGTCAGCGCCAGCCACCAGCCCAACGGCAACAGTGCGATGGTGATGTCGCCGGTGCGCGTGGGGATCCAGCGCTGCAGATATTCGAAGGCGAGGAACCACAGGCAGAGGATGACCGATATCAGCCCGATGCGCCATTGCAGGCGTGCCGCGATCAGCATCAGCGCGCCGGAGAAAAACGCGGCGTGGCACAGGCTCACCAGGTTGATCGCCATGGCACCACGCAACATCGCTGCGAAGGGGATCCACTGGAACGGCCGCGGCACCTCGCTGATCGCAAACGGGCGCATCGCCTCGATGCCGAACCACAACAGCGCTACGACGAACAGCACGCCGCCGATCCGTGCGAGCGGCTGCCGTTGCAGCGGCACGCCAATCGCAATGCCAAGCACCGCCGCGGCAAGCAGCGGTGCGGTGATCTCCTGGCCGACCAGGAACGGTCTGCTCGCCACCGCCACGCCCACCAGCCCGATCAGCATGAGATGCGAATGGCGCAACGCGGCGAGCGTCGCGGCAATCAGGATGAGATCGACGAAGTGCCGCGCGAACGATGCGTGATTCCAGCTCGGATGCAACAGCAGCGGTTTGAGCGAGTCCTTGATCTGCTGGAAATCGAGCGTCGGCACGAACGGCCACAGCGCGGCAACGAGCCATAGCAGCACGACCCCGGCGGCGAGCGGCGCATACGGATCACCGGAACGGGCGATGCGCGGCAGATGGCGCATCACCAGCCATGCACCGATCAGTCCGACGCCGGTGCCGATCGCGTTCCAGAGCACGTCGGCTAGGTTCGCGTCGCGGCCCGGTACGTAGATCTGCAGGATCTGCACCAGTGCAGCGAACGCCACGACGAGCGCGAAGTAGGCGATCGCCGATAGCAAAGGACGGCGTGCGCGCCGCAGCGCGAACACGATCGCCGCGCCCATCGGCACGAACAGGGCCACGTTGCCGGCGACGTCACCGAGCGATGTCCACCAGGACGTCTTGGCGAGCATGGCGCGCAGCACCAGTTCGTGCGAGTACGGTCGCGCGAAGCGAAATGGCCACAGCGAGCCGTACAACACCAGCATCGCGACCAGCAGCATCGGTACGTGAGCGCGCAGCAGTCGCATGAATGGGCGCGATGGGTGCGATGCGTGGAAGGGGTGCTGGGGCGTTGTGGCCGGCGCGCGAGTCAGAGCCCGCGTGCCGCAGCGATCTGCACCAGGCGTTCCAGGTGATGATCGGGCGCGCCGCTTGCCGCTAGCCCCGCCACGGTCTCGCGCAGATAGTCCAGGCCATTGCCGAAACGGCCGTTGCCCTGCACCAGGATATCGACGATGCGTTCGTCATCCATGTGCGGCGCGAACCCCGAGGCGTGATGGTTGATGACGAACGCCAGCGCGTGCACGGATTCTTCCGGCGTGCGCACCGTCAGCCAGCGCGGCAGATAGGAGCCGAACAGCATCTCGCGCCGCCACAGCAATCGCAGTTCGTGCGCGGCGTGCGCGTGCGCGATGCGATAGACCACGCCGTGGCAGCTGCCGCCGTTGTCCAGGCCCAGCACCAGGCCCGGATTGTCGGGGGTACCACGATTGATGCGCGACCACAGGCAGAAGCGGCGGTGAAACCCCTGCACCATCGCCACGCGTCGGTCGAGGTACTCGAACGCCGGATTCCACACCAGCGACCCGTACGCAAACAGCCAGATGTCGCCCCGAGCGTGCTCGGAGGCGAGCGTCGCTTGCAGCGACTGCTCGAGCGCCTCGGTCGACAGCAGCTCGCGCTCCAGCGCCGTGCCGCGAACGCGTTCGTGCGGTTGATCTTCGGCGAGTTTGGTGCGCGTGCGCGCGTGCAAAGGCGAGCGGCTCACTACAGCGTCAGCCCTCCATCGACGTGGATCGACTGGCCGGTGATGTAGCTCGCATCGGTCGACAGCAGATGACACACGGTGGCCGCGACGTCATCGGGCTGGCCCAGACGCGCCAGCGGAATCTGCGCGACGACGCGTTTCCAGCCTTCGGCATCGAGCGCGGCGTGCGCACCGGGATCCTTCTGGATGAAGCCGGGTACCACGCAGTTGACGGTCACGCCGTGCGGCGCGAACTGCATGGCGAGCGAGCGCGCCAGGCCTTCGATGCCGGCCTTGGCAGCCGCCGACGCCGTGAACACCGTGCCGTGCAGGCGGAACACGTGTGCGACGAAGGAACTCACTGCGACGATGCGACCGCGCTTGGATCGGACGAGATGCGGTTCAGCCGCTTTCGACAATCGGAACAGCCCCTTCACGATCACCGCGAGCGATTGCTCGAACGCGGCATCGTCCAGATCGGCCAGTTTGCGCTTGTCGGCGAATCCGGCGTTGGCGACCACTGCGTCCAGGCCGCCGAAGCGCGCGACGGTCTGCTCCACCAGGCGCGGCGCGGTGGTGCCATCGGCCAAATCACCGGTGAGCACGATGCATTCGGCGCCCTGGGCAGTGCATTGCGCGGCGACCGCTTCGGCCTTGTCGCGCTGCGTACCGGTGTGTACCGCTATGCGCGCTCCGGGTGCTGCCAGACGCCGACAGATCGCTGCACCGATGCCGCTCGCCGCGCCGGTGACAAGAAAGGTTCCGTCCATTGAAGGCCTCGAATCGAATCGTCAAG
>CADECO010000029.1:20530-27584 GCA_902825905.1 uncultured beta proteobacterium | reverse complement strand
TTGTCGTGCTCCAGAATCAGCAGCGGATGCTCGACCGGATGCGGGATGCCGTTCCAGCGCGTGTTGCTCGAGCGGCAGCCCCAGCCTGAAACGATCGTGCCGCGCACGCCGGGAAGCACGTTGGTCATGGCGGCGCGTCCGCCTTCGCTGTGTCCCATCACGAACAGTCGCGCCGGGTCGGCCCAGGTGGTGTGCTGCAGACGTTCGAGTGCGAAGCGCAGCTCCTCGTCGCGCATGCGCGCGGCCGTCGGATACAGCCCGACCCGACGCGTGGCCGGATCGCAGTTGGCGAGCCGCCCGCTGCGCGCGAAGCTGTCCGGCTGCAGCACGATCATGCCCTGCGCAGCAAGCGTCTGGGCCCACTGCCGATCGTGCAGAGTCAGGCCGGTGCAGCCATGCAGGTAGACCACGACCGGCACGCGCTGTGCAAGCTGTACCTGCCCCGGCGTGGTCGCGAACATTCGGCCGGGTAGATGGACGCGTGCGTGATCCCACGTGTGCTGCACGTCGGGCACCGTGCCGTCGAGCGGTGGCTCGCTCGCACACGCGACCAGCAACAACGCTGCTGCAGCCAGCGCACAAAAGCGCCAGTGACCGTGGGCGAGGCGCTCGCGCGCACGCACGATGGGGCCCCTTGGCGCCGAGGCTCTAGCGCGAAGCGGCACGCTCCGCAGAGATGACCGCGAACCGCTCGGATTTCTTCAACGCCTTCACGACGCGCTCGGCCATCGCGGCGCTGCCGGCGTCATTGAAGTGGAAGGTGTCGACGAAGTGGGATGCGCTGCCGGGGATGTCGTTCTCCCCTTCGACCAGCAGTGCGCCGGTGTCCTTGGCGACTTCCCGAATGATCTCGTTGTAGCGGGCGAAGCTGCGCAACAGTCCTTCATGCGTCATGAACGGCGCGTAGAGCAGGGCCGAGCCAATTGCAACGCTCCGCTCCTCTTCGGATTGTTCTGGACGCAGCTGCGTGCTGAAGGTGGGAACGACCACGAGCTTGGCGATGCCGGAAGCCTCCCTGATCAGTTCGGTCAGCCCGGCGCGAAATTCTTCGCCCAGCGTGGCCACGTCGAACTGCAGGCTCGCCGTTGAATCGTTGTTGTAGCGCTGCGCGCGCCGTACCGCGAGATTCTTTTCGATCAGGTTCCACAGTACCGAGTGGTTCGAGAACCAGGAACTCGTCGAGGGCGGACCGAGTGCCGCCCCTTTGATGCCCTGCTTGGTGGCCAGCTTGTTCAGCTCGAGCGCCAGATCGTTGGCGGCGTGGTAGACGACGACGACGTCCGGTTGCAGTGCGCCGACGCGGTGCTTCAGGTTGGCCAGCGAGTGCTTCACGCCGAAGCCCGGTACGCCGGCGTTCACGTAATCGATGCGTGCCGGGGCGACGGTCGAAGCAAGCGCGTTGTTCACCAGGTGCGGCCACGTATGTTCGATGCCGTGCACCTCAGCGCACCACGTGCTCGACGCCCCCAGGAACGCGATGCGCAATCTGCCGGCGGGCTTGGGCGCTTGGAGTTCAGGGTTGCGGAAGCCCCGGCTGTCGGTGGTGATGCGACCGATATGCAACCCGGCGGTCGGCACGCGCAGACCCGAGGGCTGGTGGACCTGATAGAGCTGATCGGCCATGGCCGTGGTGCCGTAGCGAACGTACTGCCGCACGCGCACCCCGGCCTCTGCCGCCAGAAACAGACCCGCCAGCAAGGCGGCGGCGATGCCAATCACCAGCACGCTTTTTCTGCGTGGTGATGGCCGGTGGCCAGGTGCTGGGTGCGTGGAGGAGGACGCGACCATGTTTTGATTCAAGCCCCTGCCAATGGGCGCGGATTGATCGGCGGGCGTTGTGGAGGAGGCGGCCCCTCGAGCCTGACAGTGACCCGGGTCGTACTCGCCGGTACGTGCCGGGTCCGTGGCTCCAGCGGCTCTATGGGCCGGTTCGGACACCGACCCCGTCGCTGAGCACGGCCCAATTCAAGGTTGAGGGAGCAAGGTTACTACGACGCCGTCCACAAATGGCACAAAAGGCGCCCTCACGGCATCGTCGGATCGACCGATCACCCGGCCAACCTTGAAGTTTCCTCCAGTTCCGATGCGCCTATCGCGATGCTGATGCCAATTTTCATCCATCGCGTCGCGAGTCAGTCGCGTCAATAGCCGCGCGATCGATCCACCAGATTGGCCAAGCCCCGTCCCGCCTCGAACGCGCGCATCTGATCCACCACGTACAGTGCAGCCGAGCGGGGCATCACCATCGCGGCGATGTGCGGCGTGATTTTCAGCTTCGGGTGGTCCCACAGCGGCGAGTCCTTGGCGAGCGGCTCGTTGGGCATCACGTCGAGCAAAGCGCCGCTCAGCTGTCCGGAGTCGAGCGCCGCGATGAGATCGTCCACAACCGCATGCCTGCCGCGTCCGACGTTGATGACGTAGGCGCCGCGCGGTAGTTGCGCAAACAGTTTCGCGTTCAGGATGCCTTCGGTCTGCGCGGTGAGCGGCAGCAGGCACACGAGAATCTCGGTGCGGGCCAGCATCGCGGTCAACCCCGACTCGCCGTGAAAGCATTCGATCTCGGGAACTGTCCGCGGCGTGCGGCTCCAGCCGAGCACGTTGAAGCTCAGACGACGCAGCGCAACGGCCGCTGCACCCCCGAGCTTGCCCAGGCCCAGCACGCCGACGGTGCGCTCGCGTGCGAATTTGTGATCGCGATGGTCCCAGCGATGGGCGCGCTGCAGTCGCGCGAAGTCGTCCGCGTCGCGGTGTGCAGCCAGCACCGCGTACAGCACGAATTCGGTCATGCCTTCGATCAGGCCGGCGTCCATCATGCGAACGATCGGCAGCGTCGCGGGGATGGATGCGTCGTCGGCCAGCCCATCGACGCCGGCACCGAGCGAGAACACCACCTTCAGACCCGGAATACGCGCGATCGCCCCGGGCGGCGGCCTGAACGCCAGCGCGTAGTCGTAGTGCTTGCCCGGAACCAGATCGGGCCACACGTCGAGCTCGATCGGACCAAGTTCGCTATTCCGCCACTCGCGCCACTGCACCGGATCGTCTTCATGGGCGATGAACGCGAACGTACGCACGGCTCGAGGCTCCTGGATTGCGGTGTTGGTGGCGGTGACCGCGGCAGAGAACGGGAAACGCGGTAACTGTCCGGACCGTGATTCTGCACGCTGGCGCCACGATTCCGAACCCGTCAGAATCCCGCTGCTCAATCATCACCCAGGATCGGATCGATGGCTTGGATCGAAGTGGCAAAGCAAGGCGACGTGCCCGAGGGCGGTACCTTTCCGGTTCGCGTGAATGGCGAACCCATTTGTCTGTACAACCTGGGCGGCCACTTCTACGCCACCCACGACACGTGTTCGCACGGACAGGCGAGTCTGGCCGATGGGTTCATGCTCGACGAAGGTCTGATCGAATGCCCGCTGCATCAGGGCACCTTCGACGTGAAGACCGGCAAGGCGGTCGGTGCGCCATGCAAGATCGACATCAAGGTGTTCGCGGTCAAGGTCGACGGCGGCGCGGTGTTCGTCGAAGTCTGACTGCGCCGCACCCGCCCCCACAGGCGCCGGAGCGTCGCGGGCGGCCACGCTGCCCCAAGGAGAGTTGACGATGAATCAAGAAAGAGGATCCACAGCCAGCGTGTTCCAACCGCTTGTGCGCGTGGTGCGCGTGTTCGGTGCCTGTCTGGCACTGTCGCTTTGCGCATCGGTCGGCGCACAGACCTATCCGGCCAAGCCTGTGCGAATCATCGTGCCCTATCCTGCCGGCGGCGGTGCCGACCTGACCGCGCGCCATTTGAGCGCGAAGATGGGCGATGCGATGGGCCAGCAGTTCGTGATCGAGAACAGGGTGGGCGCCGGCGGCTCGATCGGCATGGAAGCGGTGGCCAAATCAGCACCCGATGGCTACACGCTGCTGGTGGTGCCGCAGAATCTGGTCATCAATCCCAGTCTGCTCGAGAAGGTCGGCTTCGATCCGGTCAAGGATTTCGCGCCGATCGCGGTGCTGGTCGACTCACCGGTGATGATCGCGGTGCATAGCGGCGTGCCCGCGAACAACGTCCAGGAACTGGTCGCGCACGTCAAAGCCAATCCGGGCAAGGTCAACTTCACTTCGTGCGGAACCGGCTCGCCGCAGCATCTGGCCGGCGAGCAGTTCAAGGTGCTGACCGGCACGCAGATGCAGCACGTGCCGTACAACGGCTGCGCACCCGCCGTTGCCGACACCGCCGCAGGCCGCATCGAGTTGCTGTTCGCCACGATCCAGCACATCACGCCGCATCACAAGAGCGGCCGCATGCGCGCGCTCGCGACGACAGGCGCCAAGCGCTCCGATCTGGCGCCGGAATTTCCGACCGCGATCGAATCGGGCATTCCCGGGTTCGACTTCTCGGTGTGGTTCGGCATGCTCGCGCCGGCGAAGACGCCACCCGAAGTCGTGCAGCGGCTGAATGCGGAAGTGAACAAGGCGCTAGCCGACGGCGCGGTGCGCGCGCAACTGCAGAAGCTCAACTTCGTGCCGCGCGGCGGCTCGGCAGACGAGTTCGGCAAGATCATCGTCTCCGAACAGGCACGCTTCGCCAAACTGATTCGCGAAGTGAACATCCGGCCCGACCTGGGTGGCAAATAAGGCGCGGCAAACAGGGCGGCGGCAAGCAAGGAGGCGGCGATGACGGCGCAGGGTGCGCAGGCGATACAGGCGGCACGCGGACTTGCGATGGTTCCGCTGCATCCGCGCATCGGCGTGGAGATCCGCGGCGTCGACCTGCGCGATCCGCTCGATCCGGCCACGTTCGCGGCGATTCTCGATGCGTGGCACCGGCATTCCATCATCCTGTTCCGCGGACAGCGCATCAGCGAGGATGATCAGGTGCGCTTTGGCGAACGGTTCGGCACGCTCGCCAAGGTGCTGAACAAGCACGACGGGCACTCGCGCAATCATCCGAGCGTCATGTTCATCTCGAACATCCGCGAGAACGGCAAGTTGATCGGCGCGCTGCCCGATGGCGAGATGATGTTCCATTCCGACCAGTGCTACGTCGAGCGGCCCGCCAACGCGTCGATGCTCTACGCGATGGAAATTCCCGCGCGCGGCGGCGACACGCTGTTCGCCAACATGTACGAGGCTTACGACGCACTGCCCGAGTCGCTGAGGCAACGGCTGCAAGGCATGACGGCGCTCAACGTCTACGACTACGCCAATGCCGCCACCATTCGTGGGGCTGCGAGCGAAGACGCGCCGCGCTGCGTGCACCCGGTCTTTCGCACCCACCCGGCAACCGGGCGCAAGGCGCTATACGTCAATCGCCTGATGACGCAGCGCATCCTCGAGCTCGATCCCGGCGAGAGCGAACGTACGCTCGCGTTCCTGTTCGATCACGCCGAGCGCGGCGATTGGATCTACACCCATCATTGGCAACTCGGCGATCTGCTGATGTGGGACAACCGCTGCTCGATGCATGCGCGCACCGATTTCGATGCGTCCGAACGCCGGCTGATGCGGCGCTGTACCGTCATCGGCGAGAAGCCGTTCTGAGCGGTCGCGCCGACGACATGGCCAGCGCACCCGTTCGCATTGCCGGTTCGCGGGATGTTGGCGTGACAACCACGCGTGCGTCGCTGCAATGGCCCCGCGTCCTCCGCCTGGCTGCATTCGCCATGCCATGGATGGCGCTGACGTTGAGTACCGCCAACGTAGTCGCGCAGGAGTATCCGAGTAGGCCGATCAAGTTCATCGTTCCGGCCGCGCCCGGCGGCGGCAACGATGCGGTCGCGCGCACCATCGCGCAGTCACTGTCGAGCGCGCTGGGTCAGCAGGTCGTCGTCGAGAACCGCGGCGGTGCGGGTGGCAACGTCGGCACCGATGTGGTTGCCAAGTCAGCCCCCGATGGCTACACGCTGCTGCTCGCCTTCGCCGGGCCGCTCGCGATGAGTCCCGGACTCGCCAAGGTGCCCTACGACGCCGTCGCTTCGTTCGCGCACATCAGCCTGCTCGCCAAGGGCTATCAGGGACTGGTCGTGCATCCTTCGCTCGCGGCGAAAAACGTTGCCGAACTGGTCGCGCTGGCCAAGGCCAAACCCGGCTCGATCAACTATGCCTCGGCCGGCAACGGCACGCCGCTGCATCTGGCCGCTGAACTGTTTCGATTGGCCGCCGGCATCGAGATGGTCCACGTGCCGTACAAAGGCTCGGCACCGGCGGCCGCGGCGGTGCTCGCCGGCGATGCGCAGATGATCTTCGGCGGTCTGGTGTCGAGCCTGCCGCACGTCAAGACCGGTCGGTTGCGGGCATTGGCGGTGACCAGTCCGCAGCGCCTGGCGAGTGCGCCCGACGTACCGACGCTGGCCGAGTCGGGCTTCCCGCAGGTGGACACGACTTCGTGGTACGGCATCTCGGCACCTGCAGGCACACCGTCGCCGATCGTCGAGCGTCTGAACGCCGAAGTGCGCCGGATCGTCGACTCGAACGCATACCGCGAACTGTTGGCCGGCCAGGGACAAGAGGCGACCAGTTCAACGCCGGCGCAGTTCCGCGCATTCGTCGCAAACGAACTGGAACGCTGGACCAAAGTGGTGAGGGCTTCCGGCATCAAGGCCGACTGAATGCTTCGGCTGTGCGGCGCCTGCCTGAATCAACCCCGAATGAAGATCTCGTCATGAGCACACCACTCACTCTCACCATCGCCACCGACAGCTACGACCACGTGCGCGATTTCACCGACGGCGTGGTCCGCGCCGAGGGGATCGAGCTGCGCGTGTTGCGGCTGCAGCTGGAAGAGATCTTCTACCGCTTCACCAAGTACCGCGAATGGGACATCTCCGAGCTGTCGATGGGCAAGTACATCGCGCTGCGTTCGCAGGACGACACCAGCATCACCGCATTGCCGGTGTTCGTCTCGCGCGCGTTCCGGCACTCGTCGATCTATATCAAGCGCGGCAGTGCGCTCACGCATCCGGGCCAGCTCAAAGGCAAGCGCATCGGCATTCCCGAGTGGGCGCAGACCGCCTCGATCTACTCGCGCGGCATGCTGGTGCACGAATACGGCGTGCCGCTCGAT
>CADECO010000029.1:12849-20430 GCA_902825905.1 uncultured beta proteobacterium | reverse complement strand
GCCGAGCTGTTGTATCGCGAGGCCGCGTATCTCGATGAGCGGCGTTGGGACGAATGGCTCGCGTTGTTCGCACCGGATTGCGAGTATTGGGTGCCTACCTGGCGCACCGAGGAAACACTCGCTGCCGATCCGCGCACCGAGCTGTCGCACATCTACTACGCTTCGCGCGCCGGTCTGGAAGACCGCATCGTGCGCATCCGTTCGGGTAAGTCCCCCGCTTCGACCCCGTTGCGGCGCACCACACACGTCGTCGCCAACGTACAGTTGTTGGAGAGCGCAGGCGAGGCGATGCAGTTGCGCTCGAGCTGGACGGTGCATGTGTTCGATCCGCACCACAAGAACTCCTTCGTGCTCTTCGGTTATTCGATGCATGCGCTGCGCAGGATCGACGCGCAGTGGCGCATCGCCCGCAAGAAAGTGGTGCTGCAGAACGACTATCTGCCGGCCATGGTCGATGTCTATTGTCTGTAGCGCAGGCCCGTCTCGATTCACATGAATACAGCCACCGACTCGAAATCCCCGTCGTCGTCCGGCACGTTTGCCGGCACCACAATCGATCAGGCGCTCGCTAGCGCCAATGCGCTCGTGCCGGCGTTGCGTGAGCGCGCGGCTCAGGCCGAAGCCGACCGCCGCCTGAGCGAGGCAACCTATCGCGAGATGCGCGCCGCCGGGCTGTTTCGCTTCATGATGCCCAAGCGCTGGGGCGGCATGGAATTGCCGTTTCCGGCGATCGTCGATCTGCCGGCAGCGATCGGTCGGGGCTGCGCGTCGAGCTCCTGGATCCACCACAACTTCTCCAACCATGCCTGGCTGGTCGCGATGTACGACGAGCGCGCGCAGCAGGAGGTCTGGGGTCAGGATCCCGATGCGTTCATCGCCGGTGGCATCGCGTTTCCGCAGGGCCGAGGACGCAAGGTCGACGGCGGCTACGTGATCAGCGGTTTGTGGAACTTCTGCAGCGGCATCGATCCAAGTCCATGGAGTCTGTTCGCCGCTACGATTCGTGAACGCGACGATGGTCCGCCGGTCGACTACCGCATGTGCCTGGTGCCACGCGGGGAATTCGAGATCGTCGATGATTGGCATGTCATGGGCATGCGCGGCACCGGCAGCAAATCGGTGCGCGGCACCGACATCTTCGTCCCCGAGCATCGTGCGCTGTCGATGCTGTCGATCCGCGGCGGCGACGATTTCCCCGGGGCGAAGACCAATCCGGGGCCGCTGTACCGCGTGCCGCTGGTGGCGCTCGCGGGTTATTTCCCCGGGGCATCGGGGCTGGGCAACGCGCAGGCGGCGCTGGAACTCACGATCGCGCACATCCGATCGCGCGAAACCAACTACACCAGCGCCAGAATGCGAGACTTTCAGGCGATCCAGATCAAGGTCGCCATGGCCGGAGCGAAGATCCACACCGCCGAGCAATTGATGAAATCCGACTGCAATCGCGCCTGGGAGGATGCGTGCGCCGGGCGCATTCCCGATCCCCTGACCAAGCTCGCGTACAAGCGCAATGCGGCGTACGCAGTGCAGTTGTGTACCGAAGCGGTCGACACTTTGCACCAGTTGGCCGGTGCGATGGGCATCTACGATCGCTACCCGATTCAACGCATCTTCCGCGACGCCCATGCGATCGCCGGCCACATCAGCTTCAGCTTCGATGCACAGGGTTCGGCGTGGGGCGCCGTCGCACTGGGAGGATCACCCGCCAATGCGATGTTGTAGCAGGCGATCGGACCGCGGATCCGTGCTGCGCGCGGTGGTCGGCGCATTGGTCGTCTGTGTCACCGTCGCGTATGCGCCGGACGGGTTCGCTCAGGCTCCGGCAGAGCCCGTGCCGGCGATTGCCGAAGACAAGCCGATCGAGCCCAAGGAGTCGGGACCTTCGGACGCGATGATCGAAGCGCTGCTCACGGCTGCGCGGGTGTCCAAGCGCGATCTGGTGTTGGCATTGGGATCGGGCGAAGGCCGCATCCCGATCGTCGCGGCGACCAAGTTCGGCGCGCGCGCGATCGGCGTGGAACGCGACGCGCAGCGGGTCGAAGTCAGCCGCAAGCGCGCGCTTGAAGCAGGCACAGGCGATCGGGTGATCTTTCGTGCCGGTGATCCGATGCAGGTCGCACTCGACGATGCCACGGTGCTGTTCGCGCTGCTTGCACCGGTCCCGTTCGCACAGATGCGACCGCGGCTGCAATCGCTGCGGCCGGGCACGCGCATCCTTGGATATGAGGCCGGTATCGAGGGCTGGGAGCCCGATGAAACGTTGACGCTCGACGATGCGCCCGAGGAGAAGGACGCCAAGGGCATGCTGTGGATCGTGCCGGCGCGCGTAGCCGGTATGTGGCAGCTCAAGCTTGCGGAAGGGCGCGCACCGCACGAGCTGACGCTGTCGCTACGGCAGCGGTTTCAACGCGTCGAAGGCGATGTGCGCGCTGCCGGCACGCAGGACGAGTCGATCAAGAACGCCATCGTGCGCGGCGATCGGATCAGTTTCCTGTTGCCGGGCGAAGCCGGCGAGCGCGCGTTCTACGCGCTCGTGCGCGGCAACACCATGACTGGCGTGGCGACCGACGGCGTGCGCAGCGTGCGATTCCGCGCCGATCGGTCCACTAAATAGCGAGCTGCTGCGGGCGTGACGGTACCCGTGCGTTCGGGTTCTTGAACTGCTTCACGCTGCGCGCGCGCATCTCGACGCCTTCGAGGCGGCGCAGGATGCGCGCCTGCACCGGGTCGACCAGTTTGTAGTGACGGATCTCGTCGAGCATGTCGACGATCTCCCAGCAGTTGTCCCGGTTGGTGACCCACAACTTTGGATCGACCCGCCGCAGATCGAAGGCGCGCGAGTATTCGCGCATGGTCTTCTCGCGCTTCTCGTTCGAGTACTCGTGGAAGAACGACAGCGCCAGTTCGCGCAGCGAGCGGTAGACCGGATCGCGAAAGCGCAGCGTGCAGTTGTTGGTCTTGGAGATGGCGCCCCAGTGCCCCTTGCGGCGATAGAGCGCGATCACGTGGTCGTCGTCGCGCACCGCGCGGATGTCCATGATGAGCGGCGGTTCGCCGTTGGCCCAGAACGCCGTGGCTGCGACCATGGCCGCCTCGATGCAATGCGCGCGCCGTTGTTTGAGCACTTCGCGCACCGAAAGATAGGTGTCGCCCTCGGGCTCGAAGTTGGTCGGGATGCGGGAAATGAAGTCCTGAATCTTGTACGGGGAGTTCAACGACTTGAGCAGCATGAACTCCGAGCGCGAGAGACCGATGTCTTGCCGGCTCGCCATTTGTTTGTTCACCACGTGCAATCTCCTACTCTTGGTTCGAATGATGCCTGGAGACAAGCGCCTGCACGCTTGCCGGACCCGGCGAGCCCGAGAGGGCTCCGGGGGGCAGGGCGACCTGATTCTAGGGGCTGACCGGGGTGGTTGGAGGTATCGACTCGTAAATCCCGCGTGATACGATCCCGGCCCTCTTGAACCCTGGGCCGAACAGGGGATCCGGCGAGTCGCGAGCCCGCCGATTTGCGTGAGCCGTATCGATGAGTGCGCCGATGAAACTCAAGAACTGGCAAAGAATGTAAGCGGAGTATGTGCTTGCATATCTTGTCTACTTTTCGCGCCTCGCGGGCGGCCCGCCCGTGCGGGGATCAAGGGTATTGCCGGTCGCATCCACGCGCGGATTCCGCGCAGCGTCTAACCAGGCAGTACACGGGTTTTCAGGCTCCGGCAGCGATCGTTGATCGGCCGGCCGGCGTCATCTCAAACTAATCTGCAAAGGCCCTTGGATTGATCTTCTTTCGCACCGACGGTGGCGGCCCGGGCTTCAAGGACTTCGGGCTCAAGCACAATCCGTTTCTGGCGCTGGTGGCACCGCGTCCGATCGGCTGGATCAGCTCGATCGACGCGCATGGGGTGGTCAACCTCGCGCCGTTTTCGTTTTTCAACGCGGTGTCATCGCGCCCGCCGATGGTGTTCTTCGGTGCTAACGGCAGCCATCTGGCCGCCGGCGGCGACAAGGACTCGCTCAAGAACGTGCGTGAGACCGGTGAGTTCGTTGCCAACCTTGCCACCTGGTCGCTGCGCACGCAGATGAACGACAGCTCGGCACCGGCGCCGCGCGAGGTGAACGAGATCGAAGCGGTCGGACTCGACCCGCTGCCGTCGCAGATCGTGAAGCCCCCGCGAGTGAAGCAGTCGCCGGTGCACCTGGAGTGCAAGCTGGAGAAGTTCGTCGAGTTGCCCGGCGACGAGAAGACCGGGGAACAGAACACGATGACCATCGGCCGTGTAGTCGGGATCCACATCGACGAGCAACTGATCGACAATGGCCGTGTCGACATTACCCGTGCCATGCCGATCGCGCGTCTGGGGTACCTGGACTACGCGGTCATCGAGCGGGTGTTCGAGATCAAGCGTCCGGGCTGGCCGCTGGCGGGCGATCGCTAGCGCGGCCGGGCTCGATTCATTCAAAGCAAAGGAAGGAGAGCGCTTTATGCTGTTTCGCCGAATCGCCGCAGTCTGCTTGAGCGCGACGTTGTTGACCACCGGCGCGGTGCTGGCCCAGTCCAGCGAGTACAAGCCAAGCGTCGGGCAGCCGGGCAAAGACGTCGTGTGGGTGCCCACGCCGGATCAACTGGTCGAGAGAATGCTGACGATGGCGCAGGTGCGGTCGTCCGATGTCGTCTTCGACCTTGGTTCAGGCGACGGCCGCACGGTGATCGCCGCCGCCAAGCGCGGGGCGACTGCGATGGGTATCGAGTACAACCCCGACATGGTGAAGCTCTCGCAGGCCGCAGCGCAAAGCGCCGGCGTATCGGGCAAAGCCACCTTCATGAAGGCCGACATTTTCGAATCGGACTTCTCGAAGGCCACCGTCATCACGATGTATCTGCTGCCCGGGCTGAACCTGAAACTGCGGCCGAAGCTGCTGGATATGAAGCCGGGAACGCGTCTGGTGTCGCATCAATTCACCATGGACGACTGGCAGCCCGACGAAACCTCCTACTTCGATTTCCGGCCGGCCTATCTGTGGATCGTCCCGGCGAAAGTGCAGGGCTCCTGGCGTTTTCAGGGCCCGGGCGTGCCAGGCGCGGAACTGGCGCTCGAGCAGACCTATCAGCGCATCACGCGGGCCACCGTCGAGATGGGCAGCAACATCAAGGCCGGACTGCGCGAAGTGCGCCTGTGGGGCGATCAGATCAGCTTCACCATGGTCGACGCGAACGGCGTGTCACGCGACTTCGTGGGCAAGGTGTCGGGCGACAAGATGGAAGGCACGGCACGCGCCGGCACTGATTCGGCAACCTGGAGCGCAACGCGCGTCAAGTAGCGAGGGCGCGTCATCAGCCGCAACCGATTCCAACGGTCTCGGTGCGGCGCCTCGCGGATCGTGCGGAGAGTGAATCAAACGCAAGCGGCGCACGGGCGCCGCTTGTCGTTTCAGTGCTGCGCCTTGCTACTTCGTTGCTTCGCCGCCGTCGAGCATCACCAGCTCGACTTCGCCTGCGCTGTTCTTACGGCGGAATGCCGCTGCTTCCTGATACTCCGGTGAATTGAAGCACGCCACGCCCTTCTCGAGCGTCTCGAACTCGATCACCACGAAGCGCCCGAACTTTTCCGGTCCTTCGAGAATCTGAAAGCGGCCACCGCGCGCCAGCACCTTGCCGCCGTACTTGGCCAGAATGCCGGGAACGCGATCGGTGTATTTCTTGTATTCGACAGGGTCGTTGATCTTCGAGCGGGCTACCCAGTAAGCAGGCATTGCATTCTCCTGATTGAGCGAATGGAAGGCTTGTCAGTGCGGTGCGAGGCGGCGGCGAGGGGATATCCCCTGCAGCGGGACATGCGTGGCGAGGTCGATGCTAACGCACCGCGGGCGGACTCAATGCGAGCGGAGGCAACACCCGCGGCCCGACACGCGCGGACCGGGCACGCGCGGACCAGCAGCGCCGATCACTTGCAGCTGTTGGTCGATCGCTAAATACCGGCGACCGGTACAAGGCAGCTGCGGTATAGTTTTCGGCCGTCGACGCGCGTCGCTCACTGAGGTGTGGCCGGCCGCTTCTGCGCCCGTGCTGTGCCTGTATTCCTTCGCGCAAACCCGCATCCGGCATCCATTACAGCATTCCATCCGGAGGTCGCTTGAAAGCCCGCGTCGTTCGATTCCATAAACCCGGTGATCCCGATGTCATGCAGATCGACACCCTCGATCTGCCCGATCCCGCTGCCGGCGAGGTCCTGGTCCGCAACACGGCGATCGGCCTGAACTTCCAGGATATCTATCAGCGATCGGGTTTCTATCCGCTGCCACTGCCTAGCGGCATCGGAACGGAAGCTGCCGGCGTGGTCGAGCAGTGCGGCTCCGGGGTCACCGGCCTCAAAGCCGGTGACCGGGTGTGCTACGCGGGCGGGCCGATCGGCGCGTATGCCGATCGCCGCATCATTCCGGCCGATCGGCTGGTGAAGATTCCGGCTTCGATCAGCGACGAGCAAGCCGCGGCGTCGCTGCTCAAGGGCATGACGGCGGAGTACCTGCTCAATCGCACCTACGCGCTGCGCGCCGGACAGCACGCGTTGTTCTACGCCGCCGCGGGCGGTGTTGGTCTGATCGCCGGACAGTGGGGCAAGGCCATCGGCGCGCATCTGATCGGTGTGGTGAGCGGACCCGAGAAAGTGAAGCTGGCACTGGAGCACGGCTACGCGGCGGTCATCGATCGCACCAAGGAAAACGTCGTCGAGCGGGTCAAGGCCATCACCAACGGCGCGATGCTCCCGGTGGTGTACGACTCGGTCGGCAAGGCGACCTTCGAGGACTCGATTCAATGTCTGGCGCCGCGCGGATTCTTCGTCTCGTTCGGCGCATCGAGCGGCTCGCCGCCGCCGGTCGAAGCGGGGCTGCTGCAGCGACTGGGCTCGCTCTACTTCACGCGTCCGACGCTCTACACGTATTGCAACAAGCGCGAAGACCTCGAAGCCTCCGCCGAAGCGCTGTTCACGATGATGGCCAAAGGCGCGGTGAAGGTGCGCATCAGCGAGCGCTATCGGCTCGACGACGTGAAGCGCGCGCACATCGATCTGCAATCGGGCCGCACGGTCGGCTCATCCGTCATCATTCCTTGAGCCGGGGCCAACGCATGCCGCTCTCGCACATCGAGCACTTCCTGGTGCTGACCGACGACATGGACAAGACCCGGGACTGGTATTGCCAGGTCCTCGGCATGGAGCTCGGACCGCACCCCGAGTTCAACTTTCCGGTGTATTGGCTGTATCTGGGCGGCGTGGATGTCGTGCACATCGGCCAGAGCGCGCGCACGGCCGATCCGAATCAGGCGAAGTATCTGGGACGACTGGCCCAGGACAAGGGCGAGGGCACCGGTGCGCTCGATCACATCGCGTTCCGCGCCACGGGCTTGCGTCAGATGCTTGGCCACCTGCGCCAGCACAAGGTGCAGTTCACACAGCGCCGCGCGAACAATCAGGCGCTGTTCCAACTGTTCCTCTACGATCCCAACGGCATCAAGGTGGAACTCAATTTCGCGGCGGCCGAGGCCGAGGGGATCGAACCCGAGCTGATGGCCTCCGAATTCGCCAAGAC
>CADECO010000029.1:8544-12749 GCA_902825905.1 uncultured beta proteobacterium | reverse complement strand
CTATCTCAACGCATCCGTTCAGCAAGGAGCCTGCATGAAGTACGTCATCGAAGCCCCGCAACAAGCCGTGATCGCTGTCGAAGGCACCGACGCGGTGTTCCCGGTCCGACGCATCTGGTGCGTGGGTCGCAACTACGCCGACCATGCCCGCGAGATGGGCCATGACCCCAATCGTGAGCCGCCGTTCTTCTTCCAGAAGCCGAGCGACGCCGTGATCGCCTCGGGCGCGACGATTCCGTTCCCGTCGATGACCAAGGATCTGCACCACGAGATCGAACTGGTGGTGTGCATCGGCAAGGGTGGCCGCAACATTCCGGTGGAGAAGGCGCTCGATCACGTCTACGGCTATTCCGTCGGCTTGGACATGACGCGCCGCGACCTGCAATCCGAAGCCAAGAAGCTGCAGCGCCCCTGGGAGATGGGCAAGAGCTTTGACCAGAGCTGTCCGGTGTCGAAGGTCGTTCCGGCGAGCAAGATCGGGCACCCCAACACCGGCGCGATCTGGGTGAAGGTCAACGGTGAAGTACGCCAGAAGGGCGACCTGAACCAGCAGATCTGGCGCGTCGAGGAAACCATTGCCTACCTCTCGAACTACGTCGATATCTGCGCCGGCGACATCATCATGAACGGCACGCCTGCCGGCGTGAACGCGGTGAAAGCCGGTGACCGGCTCGACGGTCACATCGACGGGGTCGGCGATCTGCTGATCACCTACGCCGCCGAAGGCGCCATGCGCAAAGCGGCGTAGCATTTCGGCACGCGCTCATGAGGCGTGCGGACCAACCGGGTTCGCACGCAGCCTGATCCGCCGCTGATCGGTCCGACGCCGACCACCCCGCCCCAACACCAAACGAGGAGCCCACACCATGGACATGACGCAACCGACGTTCAACCGCGTCGCGGAAGACCTCGGCAACATCATCATGCTCGAGCACGTGAACGTCACGCAGCTCGACCAGCGCCCGATGACGGTGTTCTACGTTGAGGGGCTGGGGCTGACGCGCGATCCGTACATGCACACGACCGACGCGAACATGTGGATCAACATCGGCCGGCAGCAGATCCACTCGCCGTCACGGCCGGTGCAGGTGCTGCGCGGCACGATCGGCGTCGTCATTCCCACGTTGGAGCATCCGCGCAAGGCGCTGCCCGGCATCGGGCAAAAGCTTGTCGGCACCAAGTTCGCATGGCACGACAACGGCGACACCATCGATGCGACCTGCCCGTTCGGCAACCACATTCGCGTGCATAGCGCGAGTCGGGCGTTCGGCGGAATGCGTCTGGGCGTGCCGTATGTCGAGCTGCCCGTTCCACCCGATACGGCGGCCGGCATCGCGCGCTTCTATGAGCAGATCCTGCTCGCACCGGTGCGGCGCGACACCATCGGCGGCAAGCCCGCGGCGTGCGTGCAGGTCGGCGTCAATCAGGAGCTGATCTACCGCGAGACCGACGCGCCGATCCCCGAGTACGACGGCCACCACGTCGCCATCTACGTCGCGAACTTCTCGACGCCGCACGCCGAGCTCAAACGCCGCGGACTGGTGTTCGAGGAGAGCGATCAGTGGCAGTACCGCTTCAAGGACATCGTCGATCCGATCTCGGGCAAGCATCTCTTCACGCTCGAGCATGAAGTACGCAGCATGACGCACCCGATGTGGGGCCGGCCGCTCGTCAATCGCAACTCGACGCAGACGCAGCGCGAGTATTCGCCCGGCCACGACGCGTTCTACTAGTCGCCGTCGAGTCCACGGCGCGGCGCCGCGCTCAGCGACGGCGTCGCGGTCCGTTTTGGTTCGGTGTTGGTCGGTGTGCAGCTTGTACTGTACGTCGCGCGCACTGCGAAATCACTGAGCGATGCCAGCGATCTCGATAAACCCATTCTCATCGCGGGCACATTCGGCTGCTCCAGGACGCTGGCCCACGCATCGCCGGTGGACGGTTGCCGTTGCGTTGATTCACTAACCGGTTGATATCTCCGACTTAGCGATGGAGCACCGTTGTGGTGCCCGAGTCGTGGTCGAGCAGGCGCACTTGCACCATGCGCACATCCGACAATCGGTCCCTTGCGATGGGTGAACGCGGGCCGGAGACAGGTGTCAGTGCCAGGTGATCAGACGTACGATCGGCCTCACCAACTACGCCGCATCGACGACACGCAGCACCACCACAGCGGAGTCGAGCCCCATGCGTGAATACCGACTGGATCGAGCCGCACTCTGTTGCCTGCTGAGCGGAGCGGCACTGCTGCTCACGTCGCTCGGGGTGGCGGCGAAAGACATCGTGATCGGACAAGTCGCTGCCTTCACCGGGGCGCAGTCCTCGAGCGGCAGAGCCATCCGCGCCGGCATCAAACTCTACTTCGACAGTGTCAATCGCGGCGGTGGCATCAACGGCGATCGCATCAGGTTCATCACCCGCGACGACGAGTACAAGGCCGACGAGACGGTGCGTCTGGTCAAGGCGATGATCGAGGAAGACGCACCGATGGCGTTGATCGGTGCGCTCGGTACCGCCAACATCGAGGCACTCGTCAAGGACGGCGTGTTGACGCGCACCGGTGTTCCGCTCGTGGGCGCCATCTCCGGTGCCAGCTCGATGCTGGGCGCAGCGAATGTCTTCGTCACCAAGGCAAGCTATCGCGACGAGGTCGATCAGCTGTTCGAGCTGGTGGCACGTACCGGCACCAGCCGCGTTGCGGTGGTGTTCCAGAACGACAGCCTTGGCAAGGATGTGCTGACCGCCGCGCAGCTGTCGGCGCCCAAGCAGGGCATGACGCTGGTGGCGCAGGCCCCGTACGAGCGCAATACCACACAGGTCGAGGGGGCCGTGGCCGCGGTCATGAAGGCCGAGCCGCAGCTGATCTACCTTGCTGCGGTGACCTCTGCCGCGATCGAGTTCATCAAGCGCTACCGCAGCGCCGGCGGAACTGCGCAGGTCTACGGGCTTTCCGTGATCGACGTGGCGACGCTGCTGCGTACGCTCGGACCAGACATGGCGCGCGGCTTCGCGTTCGGCGCGCTGCAACCGCTGACGGCAGCGCGCAAGTACGCCATAGTCCGTGAATATCAGCAGTTGCGCGCGACCTCGGAAGACAAAGATCTCGCCGAGCGTTCGCTCGAAGGTTTCATCGCCGCCAAGGCGCTTGTCCACGCGCTGCGCCTGTCGCGTGCCGTGAACGCACAGGCGGTGCTTCGCGCGCTGAGCGGCATGCGCGGTGTCGATCTCGGCGACTACTACATCGACTTCACGCGCCCCGATCGCACCGGATCGCGCTTCGTGGAGTTTGCAATCATCGGCCGAGCCGGCAAAATCGAGCACTGAAGCCGGTACTGAAGCCTTCGCGCCCGGCGGCGCGGGCGCAAAACGCGCGGCGCAACGGCACAACAAGACAAAGAGGGGAACGATCGTCATGTATTTCGCTTCTTCGAAGCGACTCACGCTTGCCGGCGCGCGCAAGATGATGAGCACAGCCATCGGCATTGCCGAGCGCGATGGCATCGCCATCACCGTGGCCATCGCCGACGCAGGCGGCAATCTCATCATGCTCGAGCGCATGGATGGCGGGCGCTTTCACACGGTGCATTCATCCACGACCAAGGCGGTGTGTGCGGCCTCCAACAAGCGGCCCACCGCGGCCAAAGGCGCGCAGGCCCAGCCGCTCGATACCACGCACGCCATCGGACTGGCGCTGGCCGCCGGACCGGAGCGCTGGACCGCGATGGAAGGCGGCTACCCGGTGATCATCGAGGGCGAGTGTGTCGGCGGCATCGGGGTGTCGGGCGGCGACTGGGCGTTCGACGACCGGGTCGCGCGCGAGGCGATCGAAGCGATCGGCGCGTCGTCCCGCATCGACAACAAATAGGGGATGGCGATGAGCACCGATGCAGTACGCGTGGCCGTCATCGGCATGGGCTGGTGGTCCGACGTACTGGCCGACGCAGTGCAGCGCTCGGACAAGCTGCGCATCGTCGCCTGCTACACACGGTCGGACGACAAGCGCCAGAAGTTCGCGACCAAGTACGGCTGCAAGGCGGCGGCCAGTTACGAGGACATCCTCGCCGATCGCGAGATCGAGGCGATCATCAACACCACCCCCAACAACGTGCATCTGGAGACCACCGCGCAGGCGGCCAAGGCCGGCAAGCACGTGTTCCTCGATAAGCCGATCGCCAACTCGATCGCCGATGGTTTCGCGATCACGCGGG
>CADECO010000029.1:0-8444 GCA_902825905.1 uncultured beta proteobacterium | reverse complement strand
TTCCTCGATAAGCCGATCGCCAACTCGATCGCCGATGGTTTCGCGATCACGCGGGCGTGCAAGGAAGCGGGCGTGGTGCTGGCGATGGGCTTTCAGCGCCGGCGCGAGAATCAGTTTCGCTGGATCAAGCGGCAGGTCGAGCAGGGCGTGTTCGGCCGGCTGGTGAACGCTGAAGCCAACATCAGCCGCGATCGGCTCGGCCAATTCGACCTGAGCTCATGGCGCTACACCGCGGCGGGCATGCCCGGCGGCGTGATGCTGCAGATCGGCGTGCACTACATCGACGTGCTCGAATTCATCCTCGGTCCGGTCAAGGCGGTGTCCGGTTCACTTGCGCAACTGGTGTTGCCCGGCGACAACCCCGACGTCGCGAGCCTGATCCTCGAGCATGAGAACGGTGCGCTCTCGACGGTCAATGCGAGCTACGCCTCGGCCTCGGAGTACTACCTGGTGAACATCTACGGCAAGGAGGCCAGCGCGTACTACGACCTGCACAAGGGCCTGCGATTTCTGAAACGCGGTTCGAGCAAAAGCGAAGACGTGCCATTCGTCAAGAACGATACGTTCGTCGAAGAACTCGAGGAGTTCGCGCGCGCGGTGCGCGGTCAGGGAAGGCCGGAGGTCGGCGGCGAGCTGGCTACGCGATCGCTAGCCATCATTCGCGCGGGCATACGCTCGGCGAGCGAAGGCCGGCGTGTGCAGATCGCCGACGTACTCGAGCAAGAGGGCGGCAAGGGCTAGCGCCCTGAGGTCGCAGCACTACTACTACAACGCTCGGCCTCAACGTCGGGTCGGGTTTCGAGGGGAAGCATTCGGGGGTTGGCGGTAACGGTGTCGCTGTCACGGCGCGCCGCTGCCTCGTCGCCAACAAAACGCTGAGGTCAGCATGAAAAATTCTCGTTGTCGGACCACGTCTTATCGCGTCGGCCCCCGGCTCGCCGCGCGTGGCGCGCTCATTGCACTGGGCCTCGGATTGATCGGTGCGAGCGTCCCGCTCCATGCACAGGACGTTTCGTATCCGAGCAAGAGTCAGAACATCGAGCTGACCGTGCTGTTTCCCGCGGGTTCGTCGGCCGATGTCACTGCGCGATTGCTCGCCGAGGGTATGTCCAAACAACTCGGTGCCAACGTCGTCGTCGTCAATCGCCCTGGCGCGGGGGGCGCGATCGGCTATCGGCACGTACTCAACCAGAAGCCAGACGGTCACGCGTTGGTGTGGAACTCCAACTCGATCTCCACCACCTTCCACTCCGGTCAGTTGAACGTGGACTATCGGGCGTTCGATCCGGTGGCGCGCGTGCTGGTCGAATCGCCCGTGCTGGTGGTGCGCGGCGAATCGAAATGGAAGAACCTGCCCGAGCTCATCGAAGACGCGAAGACCCGCCCGGGCATCCTGAGCGTGGGTAACTCCGGGCTGGGCAGCCACACGCACATCTCGGCGGTTGCGCTGTTCCAGGCGGCCGGCGCCAAGGTGGTCGACGTGCCGTATGCCGCTGCGCAGGTCGTGCCCAGCCTGCTGGGCGGTCACGTCGACGCTTTGGTGCAACTGCCCGGCGCGCTCGCTGCGCACACCAAATCCGGTGCGGTGCGCGTGCTCGCGGCGATGATTCCGCAGCGCGACCCGGCACTGCCCGATGTGCCCACCGCCAAGGAGCAGGGTGTCGACGTGTCGCTCGAAGCATGGCGCGGCGTCGCAGTGCCCAAAGGCACGCCGGCGGCGGCCATCAGCACCCTCGAGCGTGCGATTCGCAAGACAGCGGAATCGGCGGACTTCATCAAGGGCAGCGAGAAGCTCGGCGTGCGCCCGGCGTTCCTGCCGGCCCGCGAGTTCGGCGCGATCATCGCCAAGGAAGACGACCAACTCGCACAGTTGATGGGCACCATCGGCCTGAAGAAGTCCGCGCAGTAGCCTGTCGTAGCCGCGACCCTGGACCGGCCGGCTGCGCCGGTCTAGCATCCCGCATCCCAATCCGATGCGCGTCGTCACGACCTCCCCTCCCGATGACCACCGGTGATCGCGGCAGCTACGCCCCGTTGAGTCCCGCCGCCTGCAATGAACCCGGTCAGGCGCCAATCGCCAGCAACGGGCGCGAGATGATCGTGGTCAACAAGGTGGCGGGCATGGTGCAGTTCTTCGATGCATCGAGTCACGCCAAGCTGGGTGAGATCGAGATGCCCAAGTTGCCGCACGAAGTGGCGCTCGGGCCCGACGGCAAGACCGCCTACGTGTCGATCTACGGCACCGGCATCTTCGGACGCAACAGCGAGAACCCCGGGCGCGAGGTGTGCATCGTCGATCTGGCCTCGCGCGCGAAGGTCGGCGCCATCGACGTGTCGCCGCACAAGGGTCCGCATGGCATGGCGTTCGATCGCGCCGGCACGCTGTGGGTGTCGTGCGACGTGTCCGGCGAGATCCTGGCGGTCGACGTCGCCGCGCGCAAAGTGCTCGCCGCCATCCCCACCGACAGTTTCGGCACGCACTGGATCGTGATCACCCCCGACGGCAGCAAACTCTACGCGTCGAACAAAACGTTCCCGTTCGCGGTGGTGATCGACGTCGCGCAGCGCCGGCTGCTCGCGAAGATCGCGTTGCCCAACGGCAGCGAAGGGCTGGCGCTCTCGCCCGACGGCACGCGGCTGTTCGTCATGGCGCAGCGGCCGCAATCGTTCGCGGTGATCGATACCAGCACCGATCAGGTTATCGACACGGTGCCACTCGAAGTATTCACAGCCACCGCGCCGGATAAGAATCCGCAGAAGCGCGTCAAGGTATCGCCCGATGGCACACATGTGCTGATCACCAGCTTCAACACCGGCGAGATTGCGATTGCGCCGGTTGCGAACCTGCGCGATCAGACCCGCCTGCAGGTGGAGAAGGGGCCGATGGGCATCACCTTCGGCAGCGCCGAGCGCGCCTACGTGATGAATCACGATCAGGGCACGATCTCGGTCGTCGACGTACCCGGGCGCGCCGTGATCGGCAAGTTCTCGACCGCGCCCGGACCAGAGACGATGGCGCTGTACGGTTGAGCGCAGCACAGGGGCCGCCGCCGCGTGCGGCGCGCTGATCCTTCCAAGGAGGAGAGTCGACGTGAACAACAAATGGTTGTTGTGGGGTGCTGCGTGCGTCGCGACATTGTGGCTGCCGCATGCTCTCGCGCAGGGTTATCCGAACAAGCCGATCCGCGTCATCGTGCCGATCACGCCGGGCAGCGGCACCGACATCACGATGCGCACGGTCGCACCGAAGCTGCAGGAGCAACTCGGCCAGCCGATCATCATCGAGAATCGCCCAGGCGCCGGCGCCACGATCGGCACCGCGCTGGTGGCGAAGGCACCGCCCGATGGCTACACGCTGTTGGTGCAGGCTCATGGCCATACCGTGAACGCTTCGCTTTACGGCAATCTGCCCTACGACACGATCAAGGACTTCGCCGGCATCAGCCCGATGGCCGGTCTACCCAACGTGTTGGTCGTATCGACCAGCAACGGGTTCAAGAATCTTGCTGAACTGATCGCCGCAGCCAAGGCCAAGCCGGGCCACGTCCAGTTCGCATCGGCCGGCAACGGCACCTCCACCCACATCACCGGCGAGAAGTTCAAGGTTGCCGCTGGTATCGACGTGCAGCACATCCCGTACAAGGGGACGCCCGAGGCGCTGGTCGACACGATGATGGGGCGGGTCGCGTACTTCTTCTCGCCGCTCGTTTCCACCGTGTCGCAGTTGAAGGAAGGCAAGGTGACGGCGCTTGCGGTCAGCACTTCGAAGCGCTCGGCGCTGCTGCCCGACGTGCCCACCGTCGCCGAGGCGGGCGTACCCGGTTTCGAGTACAACTTCTGGACCGCGCTGTTCGCCCCGGCGCAGACGCCGCGCGACATCGTCGAGCGGCTGGCCAAGGAGATCGCGATTGCGGTGAATACGCCGCAGGTCAAGGAGCAGCTCGCCAAGATCGGGGCCGAGCCGTACACCATGACGCCGGCGGAGTTCGACAAGTACATTGCCGACGAGGTGACGGCGATGAACAAGCTGATCAAAGCGGCAGGCATGAAGGTCAACTGACTGGCACGCACGTCAGCCGGCCACCACGATAGATCGACACATCAGCGGCGGGGAGTGCAGTGGGGGAAATCATGGCAGCAGGATTGGGCAGCACCGATGTCGCGCTACTGTTGATGCGCCTGGTCGTGGGTGTGGGCTCGTTCGTACACGGCAAGGGCAAGGTCGGCGCGATCCATCTGTTCGAAGCCGACCATCATCTGCCGCGCTGGCTGGCGTGGGTCGCGGCGATCGCGCAGTTCGCGGGCGGCATCTGCTTCGTGCTGGGGCTGCTCACGCCGCTTGCGGCCGTGGCGCTGGTGATCTTTTATTGTTATGCGACATACGTGCTGATCTACAACAAGAACGAGCCGTTCGCGGCGCCCGGCAAGCACAGCTGGGACTCCGGACTGCTGTATCTCGTTATTCCGCTGGCGATTCTGCTGATCGGGCCGGGGCGCTTCTCGCTCGATCGCTGGTTGTTCGGCTGAGCGTTCACGATGTTCAATCCGGATCGGATCAGACCATGAACCCGATGCAGCTCACCCCTGTTCGTTCCATCGTACGGCTGTTCGTCGGCGCGCTGTTCGGCGGTGCCGCAGCACTGGCCAACGCGCAAAGCTATCCCGACCGCGTGGTGAAGTTCATCGTGCCGTTCTCCGCCGGTGGCGTATCCGACGTTGCCACGCGCGCGGTTGCGCAGAAGCTGGGCAGCATCTGGCCGTATGGGCCGATCATCGAAAACCGGCCTGGTGCGGGCGGCTCGATCGGTGCCGACGTGGTCGCCAAGGTCAAACCCGACGGCTACACGCTGCTGCTCACTGGCAGCACGCATCTGGTGAGCGGCGCGCTCTACAAGAAGCTGCCCTACGACACGGTGGGTGATTTCACGCCGATCGTGGTGTTCGCGCAGCAACCCAGCGTGCTGGTCGTGCATCCGTCGGTGAACGCCAGGTCGGTGTCCGAACTCGTCGCGTTGGCCAAGGCGCAGCCGGGCAAACTGAACTACGCCTCGTCGGGCAACGGCAGCTCGCAGCATCTGTTCGCTGCGCTGTTCCTGTCGATGGTGGGCGCGGAGATGACGCACGTGCCCTACAAAGGCAGCGGCCCTGCGCTGGCCGATCTGTTGAGCGGGCTGGTACCGGTGAGCGTGCCGTCCATATCCAACGCGATCCCCTACATCCAGAGCAACAAGCTGCGCGCGCTCGCCGTGACATCGACCAAGCGCGCCTCCGCGTTGCCCGCGGTGCCGACGTTCGACGAGGCGGGGGTGAAGGGCTACGACGCGCAACTGTGGTTCGCTGCGATGGGCCCCAAGAACATGCCTGCCGATCTGGTGAACCGCATTTATCAAGGCTTCGCCGAAGCGGTCAAGGCGCCCGAGGTGCTCAAGGCGTTTGCCTCGCAGGGCATCGATCCGGTCGACATGGGGCCGGCGGATTTCGGCAAGTACATTCTCACCGAGCAGCTGAAGTGGGCGAAAGTCGTGAAAGACAGCGGAGCAACGATTGACTAGCGCCGCGAGCATGTTTCGCGCGATCGCTCTCGCGCTGCTGGCCTGCGCAACTTCGGCCTTCGCGCAGGACTATCCCAATCGCCCCTTGCGCGCGATCGTTCCCCTTGGGCCGGGCTCCGGCGCCGACATCATTGGACGCATCCTCATGAAGAAGGTGGGTGATGCGATGGGTCAGCAAGTTCTGGTCGAGAACCGCGGCGGGGCGGGCGGTCAAATCGGCACGCAAGCGGTAGCGAAGGCGCCCCCCGACGGCTACACGCTGATGATCCAATCGTCCTCGCACGCGGTGAATCCGGCGCTCTACAAAAGCCTGCCGTACGATCCACTGAAGGATTTCATCGACGTCGCGCTGCTCGGGATCACGCCGTACGTCATGGTCACCGGCGCGAGCGGCCCCTACCGAACGCTTGGTGCACTGATCTCCGCTGCACAGGCAAAGCCGGGCGAGGTCGCCTACGCCACGGCCGGCATCGGCACGGCTACCCACCTGGCGGCTGAATACTTCGCGCAGCTCGCCAAGGTGCGCATGCTGCATGTGCCGTACAAGGGATCGGGTGAGGTCATTCCCGATCTGGTGGCCAATCGCGTCGCGATGTACATGGCGCCCTACAACGCGGTGTCTGGCCATATGAAGGACGGGCGGCTTATCGCGCTGGGCGCAGGCGGCGCGCGACGCGCAACGCTCCTGCCGGAGCTACCGACCTTGGCCGAACAAGGTGTGACCGGCTACGGGCTCAACGTGTGGTTCGGACTGTGGGTGCCATCGGGCACGCCTGCTGCGATCGTCCAGCGACTGAATGCCGAAGTGACCAAAGCGGTCGCTGCACCCGATGTGCTCGAGCAGTTCACCAAGCTCGGCCTGGAGGCGCAGCCGATGACGCCGGAGGCGTTCGCGAAGTTCGTGCGCGACGATATCGCGACCAATCAGCGCATCGTGAGCGAGGCCAGAATCGAACGGCAGTAGATGTGCTTCACGTGGCCTCGCCAGGGGCGCGGACGATTCGACTCAAGAAAAGGACCCATCATGTTCACTCGTCATTTCATGCGCGCCGTGTTGGCGAGCGTAATCGCCGCGGTGTCTTCGAGCGCGTTCGCGCAGGCATACCCCAACAAGCCAGTGCGCCTGATGGTGCCGTTTCCGCCCGGCGGCTCGGTCGACATCGTCGCGCGCATCGTCGCGCAGAAACTGTCGGAGCGGCTCGGTCAGCAGATCGTGATCGAGAATCGCGGCGGCGGTGGCGGCGTGGTGGGCACCGCGGTGGTCGCGAAAGCCGCTCCCGACGGCTACACCCTGGTGATGGGCTCCAACAGCACGCACGTCGTCGCGCCGCTGGTGTATCGCAAGCTCGACTACGATCCGGTGAAAGACTTCGCGCCGGTGTCGCTGGTGGCCTCTACGCCGTACCTGTTGGTGATCAATCCCAACGTCAAGGCGAACAACCTGAAGGAGCTGCTCGAGTTGTTCCGCGCGCAGCCCGGCAAGCTCAACTACGCCTCGGCCGGCACCGGCTCGACCACGCAGCTGGCGATGGAAATGCTCAAAAGCGCGGCGAAGGTGTTCGTGCTTCACATTCCCTACAAAGGGAACGGCCCCGCCGGCGTTGCCGCGATGAGCGGAGAAGTCGAAGTGTTGTTCGGCAGCCTGCCTGCGGTGCTGCCGCACGCACTCTCGGGCAAGGTGCGGCCGATTGCGGTGGGCTCGCTCAAGCGCTCGCCGTCGCTGCCCAATGTGCCGACGGTTGCCGAATCGGGATTTCCCGGCTTCGATGCTTCGCTATGGCTCGCGATCATGGCCCCCGGTGGAACGCCCGCGCCAGTCATCGATCGGTTGAACAAGGAGATCGGCACGGTGCTCGCTTCCCCCGATACCGCAACCGCGCTGGCCAAGGCCGGCGCTGCTCCGGAGTCGAGCACGCCCGCGCAACTGGCTGCGATGATCCGCGATGAACGACCGAAATACGCCAAGATCGTGAAGGACGCGAACATCACTCCGGAGTAGTCCGCCATGCGTGCGCGTCTTGCGTTGAATCTCGCCCTCTTCTACGGGCTCTGCCTCGCCGCGCCGGTTGCGGCACAAAGCTACCCCAGCAAGCCGATCAACATGATCATCCCGCTGCAGGCGGGCAGCGCGGTCGATGCGATCCTGCGCACGGTGGCCAACAAGATGGCCGAGAACATGGGCCAGAGCATCGTCGTCGAGAACCAGCCCGGTGCGGCTGGCGCGATCGGTACCGAGCGTTTGGCGAAGGCTGCGCCCGATGGCTACACCATCGCCGGCCTGAACGACGGTTCGCTCACCATGCTGCCGAATCTGCGCAAGGTCGGCTTCGATCCGCTCAGCAGCTTCGAGCCCGTGAGCTTGGTGGCGGAAATTTCATGGGTGCTCATCGCCCATCCGAACTTCGAAGCGAAGAGCGTGCAGGCGTTGATCGCGCTGGCCAAGGCGCGGCCCGGGCGCATCGACTACTCCTCGGGCGGCAACGGCAGTCCGCAGCACGTGGCGATGGAAGTCTTCAAAGCCGCCAACAACCTCTACATGACGCACATTCCGTATCGCGGCGCGACGCAATCGGCGATGGACGTGATGAGCGGACAGATTCCGGTGTCGTTCAGCGCGCTGTCGATCGTGATCTCGCACATCAAGGCGGGCAAGCTGCGCGCGCTGGCAGTGGGCAATCCGAGTCGATCGCCGCTTTTGCCCGATGTGCCTACCGTGGCGGAGTCGGGCATTCCAGGCTACGCGTTCGCAACCTGGGGCGGCATCTTCCTGCCCAAAGGCGCGCCGAAAGCCATCGTCGACCGATTGCACGCCGAGACAGTGAAGGCCGTGAACGATCCGACGGTGCGCGAACGGCTCACCAGCCAGGGCCTGATCCCGCGCGGTTCAACGCC
>CADECO010000028.1:17549-31869 GCA_902825905.1 uncultured beta proteobacterium | reverse complement strand
CCGATCCTGGTCTCGCCCGAGCCGATCATGTCGCCCACGTGGTCGCCCGACGGATCGCGCATCGCCTACGTGTCGTTTCAGCAGAAGAAGCCGATCGTCTACGTGCACAACATCGCGCAGGGCCGGCAGGTCGCGGTGGCGAATTTCCGTGGCTCGAACAGTGCGCCATCGTGGTCGCCGCGCGGCGATCAGCTGGCGGTGGTGCTGACCAAGGACGGGCCGTCGCAGATCTACGCAGTCGATCCCAACGGTGGCGGCAACGCGCGCCGGCTGTCGAGTTCGACCTCGATCGACACCGAGCCGGTGTATTCGCCCGACGGCGCCTATATCTATTTCACCTCCGATCGCGGCGGCAGCCCGCAGATCTACCGGATGAGCTCCGCCGGCGGCAACGCGCAGCGCATCACGTTCGAGGGAAGCTACAACGTCTCGCCGCGCGTCAGCGCCGACGGCAAGAGCCTGGTGTTCGTGAGCCGTAACGGCGGTCGCTATCAGTTGGTGCTGCAGGATCTGGCCTCGCGCCAGACGCAGGTGCTCACCGACACCACGCGCGACGAATCGCCCAGCTTTGCCCCCAATGGCAAGATGATCCTGTATGCCACCGGCGGAGGTGTGCTTGGCGCGGTCTCGACCGACGGCCAGGTGAAGCAGCGCGTCCCGCTGCCCGCAGCCGACGTGCGCGAGCCGGCATGGGGCCCATTCGTCAACTGACCATGGCACATGCGTCTGGCCATCAGCACAAGCCCGCGATACCGACCCCGGTGTCGCTGCAACGTTTCCCCTTCCAACCGATAGCACTTCTTGCCGTCGTGAGTCCACAACCGTAACCAGCGGAGGATTGAATGAAAAAACTCGCAATCGTTTTTGCCGCAGCGGCGATCTTTATCGCGGGCTGTTCGAGCACGGAAGACCCGTCCGCGGCGCCGATCGGCTCGACCAAACCCAGTGCCTCGGGCGGGGCGGCCGGCAGCGGCGCGGCGGGTGGTGGTGCGCAGAAACCGCCATCGCTCACCGTGGGTCAGAATCCTTCGGGCGGCGTCGATCCGGCGCTCAAGCAGGGCATGCTCGGTCAGCGCAGCGTGTACTTCGAATTCGACAGCAACGAAATCAGCGAGAAGTACCGGCCGATGCTGCAAGCGCATGCCGGCTACCTCTCCAAGAACACCAGCGCCAAGATGCTCGTGCAGGGCAACACCGACGAGCGCGGCAGCCGCGAATACAACCTCGCGCTCGGCCAACGGCGCTCGGATTCGATCAAGCGCATGTTGGTGCTGATGGGCGCGCGCGACGCGCAGATCGAGACGGTGAGCTTCGGCGAAGAAAAGCCCAAGCGTAGCGGGAGCTCCGAGGCCGATTACGCCGAGAACCGTCGCGGCGACATGATGTACGGCGGCGAGTTCTAAGAGGAACTCGCCGGGGCAGGCGTCGCTGGGGCGGGTGTAAGATGCCCCGCGCCTGCCCTCTTGACTGCTCAGTGCGCTGAAGCGCGCCACCGACTGCCATGAAATCCACTTTCCGACTCGCAACGGCGGCGCTGTTCGCGGTTGCATTGCCGGTCCAGGCCGGCCTGTTCGACGACGCCGAAGCGCGCCGCAAGATCGACGAGTTGCGGACCCAGGTCGAGTCGTTGCAGAAGACCATCGATTCGCGCTTCGGTCGGGTCGAGGCCGACGTGGCAGACCGTCGCATCGTGGTCGACCTTGCCACGCAGCTCGAGGCGCTACGCAACGACGTCGCCCGGCTGCGCGGGTCGATGGAGGTGCTCGGCAATCAGATCGAGCAGCAGGAAAAGCGCAGTCGCGATCTGTACGTCGATGCGGACAACCGCCTGCGCAAGATCGAGCAAGCGCGCCTGGACGATCAGAAAGCCCGCGACGAGCGCACAACGCAGGAACGCTCCACCCAGGAGCGCACCGCGCAGGACGCCGCGAACGAGACCAAGGCCTACGATTCCGCCGTCAACCAGTTCAAGCTCGGCCGCTACCGCGAGGCAATCGCGGAGTTCCAGTCGTTCATCAATCAGTATCCCCAGAGCCAGCTCGCGCCCAGCGCCCAGTACTGGATCGGCAATGGTCACTACGCTTTGCGTGAGTACCGCGCCTGCATCGCGGCACAGGAGCGTGTGATCCGTTCCTGGCCCGACAATCAGAAGGCCTCCGACGCGATGCTGAACATGTCCACCTGCCAGGCGGATGCGGGCGATCGCAACGCCGAGCGCCAGACGCTGCGCGCTTTGCTCGATCAGTATCCACGCACGCCTGCGGCTGACCAGGCGCGGCAGCGGCTCAACCGCCGCTAAGGTCGCGCGCAAGCGCGACGCGGGCTTCGCGCTTGCGCCGCTTCTGCATCTGCCACCTTTGCCTCCCCTCCCGCGCCTCGATCGGCAGCGCCAAAGGGCGCGGACTTGAGCGGCGCCACCCTCGTGACCGTGAATCGGGTTTGACAGCGACTCGCGCGGATCAATAAAATCGCGCTCCTTTTGATTTCGCCGCGCCATAAGAGTCGATCAACAAGCGCGGCAGCGTCGCGGCAAGCGGTGTTCACCATCGTCGCAGCAACGTCAAGTCGCCTCAAGGGTCGTTAGCTCAGCCGGTAGAGCAGCGGACTTTTAATCCGTTGGTCGCAGGTTCGACTCCTGCACGACCCACCAATTTTCTTCCCTGCCGCAATCGAACTGCGCGGGCATGCGCTTCACTCGGCGACTCCCCGCGCCGATGAGCCGCGCACCTGGCGTGATCGCCAGTCATCGCCGCTCGATCGCCATCGCGTACCAAGACTTGCGGGAGACACGCGGGCTCACGCTCTTTGCCAGCGTGCGCCGCATCCGCGCGCGGGCGGTATCGATGCAGGCCACAGCCCGGTCACTTGGACCCGGCCGGCGTTCGCGCGATGATTGTGCATTGACGTTCTTCCGGAGATTGGACTGTGGCCGAATACACTCAGCTCGACATGACCGTTGATGAGCACGTGGCCGTGCTGACGATGAACAGTCCGCCGGTCAATGCGCTCACGCGCGCGCTGAACGACGAGCTCACGATCGCGCTCGATCGCATCTCCGAGACCGATGCGATCCGCGCGGTGGTCCTGACCGGTGCGGGCAAAGTCTTCTGCGCGGGGGCTGATCTGAAAGGGCGCGCCGACGTCATCAAGGGCCCGGGCGATCTGCTCGCACATTCGCGACGCACCCGCGAATGCTTTCATGCGATCCGCGAGTGCGCCAAGCCGGTGATCGTCGCGATCAACGGTGCGGCGCTGGGCTCGGGCCTGGCGATCGTCGCCTCCGCCGACATACTCATCGCATCGGAGCGTGCCACCATCGGACTGCCCGAGATCGACGTCGGCCTCATGGGCGGCATGCGTCACGCGATGCGCCTGTTCAGCCATTCGCGGCTACGCCGGATGGCGCTCACCGGCTACCGGGTGCCGGCCGAGGAGCTCTACCGTATCGGCGTCATCGAGGCGTGCACCGCGCCCGAGGCCTTGATGCCAACGGCCCTGGAACTGGCGCGGAGCATCGCCTCGAAGAGCCCGATCTCCACGCGCATGGCCAAGCACACGATGAACGTGATCGAGGACATGAGCCTGCGCGACGGCTACCGCTACGAGCAGGACATGACGGCGATCATCGCCAGGACCGACGACGCGCGCGAGGCACAAGCGGCGTTCCGCGAGAAGCGGGCAGCGGTCTTCACCGGCCGCTGAGGATGTCAAGGCGCCTCGAGAGGTGCGCATGAAGATCGTCGATGCAACGATCCGCCCCTGCACGCAGCGGCTTCGCGATGCGAACTGGAAGTTTTCGCGCGCTCGCATTCCCTCGATCGAAGGCCACGTGCTCGAACTGCGCGACGAGGATGGACATGTCGGGCTGGGCTATGCGCATGCGATCCCGACCATCAGCGCGCATGGCGAAGGGGCGCGTGCCGGATTGGAGTGGAGCCTGCCCCTGATCAAGGGCAGGCGCATCGACGAGATCGGCGCGATCATCGACGAACTCGATGCGAAGCTGGCCTTCAACGTCAGCGTGAAGGCGGCCGTCGATATGGCCCTGCACGATCTGCTCGCGCGCCGACTCGGCGGGCCACTTCATCTGTTGCTAGGCGGGGCGTTGCGCAGCGCCATCGCCCAGTCGCGCATCGTGCCGATCAAGACGCCCGCCGAAATGGCCGCGAACGCGGCAGCGCTCGCCGCCGAGGGGTACCGCACGCTCAAGATCAAGCTGTCCGGTGACACCGAGCTCGACGTTGCCCGCGTGGCTTCGGTACGCGATGCGGTCGGTGCGCAGATCGTGCTCACGCTCGACCCGAACCAGGCCTACAACGCCAAACAGTTGATGGGCGCCTTTGCCAGAATGGAGCGTTGCGACATTGCGCTCATCGAGCAACCGGTGCCCGCGGCCGACTGGGAGGGTCTGGCGCTGCTCACGCGATCGCTGCCGGTGGTGATCGAAGCCGACGAAAGCGCGGGATCGGTGCACGACGTCTACCGGCTCGTCACCGACCGCGTCGTCGATGCAGTCAACCTCAAACTCACCAAGCTCGGCGGTCTGCGCCGCTTCGCGCAGGCGGCGCGCATCTGCGAGGCGGGCGGCGTGATCTGTCGTCTCGGCGCCGCATTCGGACCGGCGCTGCTGCAGGCCATGTCGGCCCACGCTGCAAGCACGATCCGTTCGCTGCCTTTCGCCTGCGAGCTGGCCGAGCATCAGCACCTGCTCGACGACCCGTTCGCGTCGTTGCCGGTGGAACAAGGCGAGCTCGCGGTACCAGCTGGTGCAGGTTGTGGTATCGAGTACGCTGAATCCGCGTGAACCGGCTCAAGATTTCGTAATGACCGAAGCATCCACACCCGAACGTCGCGGTCCGCTCTCACACGTGCGAGTGCTCGACCTGAGCCGCATCCTCGCCGGGCCGTGGGCCGGACAGATCCTGGCGGATCTCGGTGCCGACGTGATCAAGGTCGAGCGGCCCGGCGCAGGCGACGACACGCGCGCCTGGGGCCCGCCATTCTTGCGCGACGGCGAGGGGCGCGAGACGAAGGAAGCGGGTTACTTCCTCGCGGTCAATCGCGGCAAGCGTTCGATTGCGGTGAGCATCGATCGGCCCGAAGGCCAGCGCGTGATCCGCGAACTGGCCGCCATCAGCGACATCGTGCTCGAGAATTACAAAGTCGGCACGCTGGCGCGGTATGGTCTGGACGCTGAAAGTCTGCGCCGTGCGAATCCACGGTTGATCTACTGTTCGATCACCGGTTTCGGTCAGACCGGGCCGCGCCGCGATCAGGCCGCGTACGACTTCCTGATCCAGGCCATGGGCGGCCTGATGAGCGTGACCGGCGAGCGCGACGACAAACCCGGCGGCGGTCCGCAGAAAGTGGGTGTGCCGATCATCGATCTCATGACCGGCATGTATGCAGCTGTGTCGGTGCTTGCCGCGCTGGCGCGTCGCAACGAGACGGGTGTCGGCGATGCGATCGACATCGGCATGCTCGATGTGCAGGTCGCCACCCTAGCCAATCAAGCGATGAACTACCTGGTGTCTGGGCGTACGCCGCGACGCACCGGCAATGCCCATCCGAACATCCAGCCGCAGGATGTGTTTCGCACGCGCGACGGCGACCTGATTCTGGTGGTCGGCAACGACGGGCAGTTCGCGAAGTTGTGCGAAGTGCTGGGCGAAGCGGACTGGGCGCGCGACGAACGCTTCGCGACCAATCCGCAGCGGGTTCGCAATCTCGCGATCCTGCGTCCGATGCTCGAGGCGGTGCTTGCCAAATGGTCGCGCGACGAGTTGGTGGCTGCGCTCGATCGGGCTGGCGTGCCGGCGGGTGCCATCAATTCGGTGCCGGAGGTGTTCGCCGATCCGCAGGTGCAGCATCGGCAGATGCTGCGCCAGGTGCCGCATCCGAGCGCCGGGGTCGCGCCGCAGCTCGCCAGTCCGATGCGCTTTGCCGAGTCCGCGCTTGGTGTGCCCAACGCACCGCCGTTGTTGGGGCAGCACGCCGAATCGGTTCTCGTCGAGTTGGGCTACGACGCTGCGACCATTGCAACGCTGCGTGCGCAGGGCGTGGTCGGTTGAGCGCGTCGCGCCGAGAGTGGCTCAGCGCAAAGCCAAATGCTGCGGCAGCGGCAGTTCCGGTGCCACGCCTGCAGGCAACGGTATCTCGTGTGCGTTCAACGTCATCGCTACCATCGTGTAGTAGCCGACCAGCGCGGTGAGCTCGACGATCGTCTTCGCGCCGAAACGCGTCAGGGCGGCGGCGTACGTGGCATCGGACACCGACTTGTGGCGATTCAGTTCCAGCGCGTAGCGATAAACGAGCGCGTCGTCGTCGCTCAGTCCGGCCGGAGTCGCATCGGCGCGGATCGCCTCGATGATTCCTGCTTCGATCCCGGCCCTTTCCGCCTCGAGCCGGTGCGCATACCACTCGAACGGTGAACTGCACGCGCGCGCGGTCACCAGGATGGCAAGCTCCGAATGCCGTGCCGCGAGCGAGGTGCGATAGCGCAGCAACTCGCCGAGTGCTTGCCAGCGATCGGCCAACTCGGCGTTGTGGAGCGCCGCGCGCAGCGGTCCTTTGATCTCGCCGCGCGGGCCGGACACGACCTTGTCGTGCACGGCACGCTGTTCGGCGCTCATCTCGTCGCGCGAGGGCAGGGGAATGCGGGGCATGGTCTCGATGGTGGAGTCGGGCGATCGCATCACCTGCGACCGTGGTCGACCACGGTTCAGTCCGGCCGCCGGATTATGCTCTGCCCGGTTCAGGTTTCCTTGCTCGTGCTTGACCAGCACGTGCTTCCGCCATGCAATACACCACTGTCGGCCGTACCGGCGTGCAAGTCTCCCGCATCTGCCTGGGTACGATGGGCTTTACCACGTATGCCTCCGCTGAGCATGCCAAGGCGATATTCCGATACGCGTTCGAATGCGGTATCAATTTCTTCGATTGTGCCAACTCGTATGCCGGTGGCCGAGCCGAAACGCTGCTCGGCGAGTGCGTCCAGCTGCACGGCTGCCGCAACGAAATCATCCTGATTTCGAAGGTGTGCCGACCGGCCGGCCAGGACCAGAACAACCAGGGCCTGTCGCGGCTGCACATCATGCGCGAGGTCGAAAACAGTCTGCGCCGGCTGCGCACCGATCGCATCGATTTCTATTTTGCGCATCACTATGACCCGCTCACGCCGCTCGAGGAGACGCTGCGCGCGTTCGACGATCTGCGCCGACATGGCAAGATTCTCTATCCGGCGGTGAGCAACTGGTCGGCGTGGCGCATCGCCAAGGCGCTCGGCATATCGGCCAGGGAGTCGCTGGCGCGCTTCGAACTGATCCAGCCCATGTACAACCTGGCCAGGCGTCAGCCCGAGTTGGAGCTGTTTCCTCTCGCGCAGTCGGAGCAACTCGGTGCCGTCGTCTACAGCCCGCTTGCCAGCGGCCTGCTGTCCGGTGCGTACGGCGTCAACCGTGCGCCCACCAAGGCACGATTGCACGAGCCGCGCTACGCGCTACGCTACGGTGAGGCGTGGAACTTCGAGCTGGCCGATCGCTTCACCGACTTCGCGCGGGCGCGTGGCGTGCAGCCGAGTGCGCTCGCAGTGGCGTGGGCGATGAGTCATCCGGCGGTGACCGCACCGATCGTTGGTCCCGACGATGTCGCACAACTCCAGACCTGCCTCAGTGCGCTCGACTTGCCGATCGACCTCCAGCTGCGCGAGCAGATCGCGGCGTTGGCACCGCTACCGGAGTACGGCGTCGAGCGGACGGTGGACTGAGGTTTCGCGATGGGATTCGGATCGAATTCGGCGCGCCAACGGCGCAACTTGACGCGGCGCGCGGGTCGCACAGCCTGCGCGAGTGGCGGTCGGCAAGCCTGACGCCTGCTGGTCGTGGCCGCGCCGCGAGCGCTGCGGACCATTTCGCACACGCGCCGGTGTCATCCAGGCCGACGCGGAGAACTAGTGCCGCCCCTGCCGAGCGTTGTCCAGGCAGTCACTTCTGTCCGGTATCCAACTTGCTCAGACGAGCACGTCCGCGGTTGTGGGTACCGATCGTTCGAGGGGTCGTCGGTGCCCCCCGCGTGACACCATGCGTGCACGTCGGTGGCGCGCGCATGGGTTGACAGCGAAGCGCCAGCCGCCGCGCCAGATCAGATCAGCTCAGCAGGGGAAATCGGTGATTCTGCAGGGTGCCATGAGCGCGCTCTCCGCGGTACGCGCGCTCGAGGACCGTCTGCGCGATGCGGACTACGTCGCCTTGGGCAAGCGGGCGAACCTCGAGATACTCGTCGCGCCAGTCGATGCTTCGTTCGCGGAGCTGAAAGACGAGGAGACGCTGAACGACGTGCTGGAGGTGCCGTTCGCCCTGCCACACGTCGTTGCCATTCAACGTGCGTTGCATGCGGCTGTCGCGCAGGTGGGGGATGCGCGCGGCGAGCTGACGCGCGACAGCCGGTTTCACTCGGCGTTCATCTCGTTCGTGCTCGGATTTGCTACCGGCTTCGTGATCGGGCACCGGGCCAGTGCGCTCAAGACCCCGATCGATCGACTGTCCGGACGTACGATCGCCCGATGCGAAGACTGGGGCGCGCTGGTGGCGCTGTACTACCTGGTGATCGTCGACTCGCGCGGCATCATCGATAAGAAGACCGACGGCAGCATCTATGGGATCGCCGATCGCTGGCGCGCGTTCGTGCGCGACCCGCACCTCGAGCCGAATCCGGCCCTGCAGGTGTGCCGGGAAGTCGGGCAGCGCGCCGGTGAATGCTGGCAAGCCGATCAGCATGTCGATGTCGGGGCGGAACTGGCCATGGCCCTCAGGCATTGCGTCGCCGGCGGGTAGGGGCGGCCGGGTCCTGTTGAGGTCTGCCTGGGCGTTTCGTTCGAGGGTCGCAATGCGTTCGGGTTGGGTGTCCCGGCAGATCCTTGATCAAGCTGCCGACACCGCACCAAAAGCGTGAACTGCGGCGGGGATTGCGCCAATCCCCCGAAGAGCGGTGCCGGGTAAAGCATTGACCGAGAGATATACTTCCGGTCCGTCGCACGGATGCGGCACTGCAGCATCGCCCCCGACCAACCCTCTCAACGCCCCGCCGCACCATTCCCGGTCCTCGCGATTCGAGGCTCTTACCGAACGATGAGCCCTCCAGGCGATCAATCGCTGCGTCGACCATTTCGTCTGGCCGCCATTGGCGCCGCCGCCAGCGTTCTGCTTGGCTTGTGGATCTACCTGTACATCATGGCGCGGTCGGTGGACCTTACGGCCCAGACCGACATCCGTCTGCAGTTGGCGCATCTGAAATCGATCGACAGCCGCTGGAACGACCGGTTGATCAATCTGCGCAACTCGTTGGAGAGCCCGCGCGATACCGACTTCGTATCGCCGGTGACGCCGACTACCCTGGCGATCACCCAGCACGAGCTCGCGGTGCGCGCACAGTCGTTCGCCAATCCGGTGATCAACCAGACACTGGCCGAACTGAAGCAGGCCTTCAACGCCAAACTGCAGTCGGTGGACCGCTTCGCGGTCGCGAACCGGCAGCTCACCGCGGCGCTGCGCAAGTTCAACGAGGCGGTGTCCGTCGGTGCACGCGACCGCAGCTTCGCACCGCTGGTGGGTGCGATGAGCGCGTTGATGGCGCAACCCAATGCCAACGCGCGCCAGGCTGTTGAAGACGCGCTCAACGACCTGGTGAACGAGCGTCGCGGCGCGGAGGCCATCGCGCAGCGCGCCCGCGAGCTGGCTGAAGTGAAGATGCTCGAAGAGCGCGCGTTCCGTGATTCGGTCTTCGCCACTGCGGTCGGACAGCGCATCGACACGATCTCCTCGGCGATCGATCGCGAGTTCCAGCGGGTCGTCGACGACGGTGAGCGCTATCGGGTGTATCTGCTCTATTACTCGGCGCTGTTGCTGGCGCTGGCGTCGTTGCTCGGCGTGCGGCTGCTGTCGAGCTACAACGTGATCCGGCGCATGAACAACAAGCTGCGCGAGGCGAATGAGACCCTGGAAGAACGCGTGGTCGAGCGCACCCAGGAGTTGGAACAGGCGCTCGATCAGCTCAAGCAGTCCGAGGCACTGCTGATCCAGTCGGAGAAGATGTCCTCGCTGGGTCAAATGGTGGCCGGCGTGGCGCACGAGGTGAATACGCCGCTCGCCTACGTGAAATCGAGCCTGGAGAGCGTCGATCGGCAACTGCCGCACCTGAGCGAGCTCAATGCACAGGCTGAGCGGCTGCTCGAGATGCTGCGCGCCGAGAAGGTCAACGAGGCCGATCTGGCCAACCAGTTCGGCACCGTGTCGTCGCTGCTCGACCAGATGCGCGCCAATCAGGTGCTGCCCGACATGAAGGCGCTGGTGCGTGACGGACTGTACGGCATCGCGCAGATCTCGGAGCTGGTGAACAACCTGCGCAACTTCGCCCGGCTCGATCGCAGCAAGCTCGCCGAGTTCAATCTGAACGACGGCATCGCCAGCGCGTTGATGATCGCCAAGAACGTGGTCAAGCACAAAACGATCAAGCGCGACCTTGGCGCCATTCCCAACGTGATCTGCTCGCCCTCGCAGATCAATCAGGTGCTGCTCAATCTCATCACCAACGCCGCGCAGGCTACGCGTGATGACGCCTCCGGTGTCATCACGATTCGCTCCAACGTGCGCGGCGAGAATCAAGTCGTCGTGGAGGTAGAGGACAACGGACACGGCATTCCCGAGGACGTTCTGCCGAAAATCTTCGACCCGTTCTTCACTACACGTGACGTCGGGCAGGGGACCGGCCTGGGGCTGTCGATCGTCTACAAGATTGTCGAGCAGCACGGTGGCCGCATTTCTGTAATCTCCAAGGTCGGAGTCGGAACGCGCTTCACCGTGCAACTGCCCGTCGTCGCCGCCTCCGGAGAGTCCGCCTCGTCGTCGGTGATGGCAGCCGCATGAGCGAACCGCTCAAGATCGGCAAGTACACCGTGGTGGGCACGCTCGGCCGCGGCGGGATGGGTGTCGTCTACAAGGCCTACGATCCGCTCATCCAGCGCGACGTGGCCCTCAAGCTGCTGCGCAAGACCGAGCTGGCACGCCCCGATCTGCCCGTGGTGCTCGAGCGCTTCAAGCACGAAGCGCAGGCAGTCGGCAGTTTGCTGCACCCGAACATCGTCGCGATCTACGAATACGGCGAAGACGACGAGCACGCATTCATCGCGATGGAGTGCGTAAGCGGGCGCTCGTTGCGCGATCACATCGTGTCGGGCTGGCGCCCCGAATTGCAGGAATGCCCCGAGGTGCTGACGCAACTGCTCGAGGGCCTGGACTACTCGCACTCGCGTGGCGTGATCCACCGCGACATCAAGCCCGCCAACCTGCTGATCAGCGAATCGGGTGTGGTCAAGATCAGCGACTTCGGCATTGCGCGGCTGGAGCGCTCGATCAACATCGGCGGCACCGAGCCGATCGGCACACCGTTCTACATGTCGCCCGAGCAGTACCGCGGCGTGGCGGTCGACGAGCGCACCGACATCTACTCCGCCGGAATCATCGCCTACGAAGTGCTCGCCGGGCGCCGCCCCTTCATGAGTTCGACGGCGGCAGGGCTGGCCAAGATGGTGATGGAGGAAATGCCGCAGCCGCCCTCAGAGACGGAGCCGCGCCTGCCCACGGAGATCGACGAGGTCGTGTTCCGCGCGATCGCCAAGAATCCGGGCGAGCGGTTCCGCACCGCGCGGGAATTTTCCGAGACGCTGCAGCAGGTGTTCAACGCCAGGCCGCGTCGCCGCGTTGCGCCGCCTGCTCCGAGTGAGGACACGACGAGTTCGCGCGGTTCCGAAGCGACGCCTCGCCCGCTTGCCAATGCATCGCTGCTGCGCCGAGCCATCGGGCTGTCGCAGATCGACGCGCCCAGGGCGCCCGAACAAACCCCGGCGCCGGCGCCGAGCGAATCGAGCGCTCCTACACCGACGCCGCCAGCTAGCATCACCGGGCCGCGCATTCCTGAACCCGCGTACGACGGCTTGCGGCGTGCCTGCATCCTGTTCGTCGACGACGAGGATCGCATTCTCAACTCGCTGCGCTCGATCTTTCGCAGCATGTACGACGTCGAGACGGCGACCAACGGCGAGGAAGCGCTCGCGATCTTGGCCGAGCGACACGTGCATCTGCTAGTGTCGGACCAGCGCATGCCGGGCATGGTCGGTGTGGAGTTGCTGCGCCGTGCTCGCGTGGTCGCGCCCAACACCGTGCGGATCCTGCTTACCGGCTACTCCGATCTGGTCGCGATCGTCGGTTCGATCAACGAAGGCGAGGTGTATCGCTTCATCAACAAACCGTGGAATCAGACTGATCTGATGACCACGGTCAACGAGGCGGTCACCATCGGCCTGGCGCTGCAATCGATGCCTGAGCGCGGTGCGGTTGAGATCGATCCGTCGCTGGTCACGCTGGTCCTGAACGACGGCTCGATGTACCGGGCCGTGCGCGAGCTGGCGGGAGGAACCTGCCGGGTCATGGAGGCCTCCACGCTCGACGAAGTGGCTCGCGCTTTCGGCGAACAGCAGGTGGCGTTGATCATCGCCGATCTGGAATCGGCGCAGTTCGACAACACGGTACTGTTCAAGCTGCTCAAGGAAGAGCATCCGGAAACGCTGGTCATCGTCACCACCGGCGCGTCGGACTCCGAATTGATCATCAGTCTCATCAACGAGGCGCGCATCTTCCGATTCGTCAACAAGCCGGTGAGCCTCGCGTTGTTGCAGCAGCACATCATGGCCGCGCTCGAGCGCTATCAGCAGTTCCGCGAACGCCCGGAGTGGATCGGCACCCAGAAGGCGCGCCCGGTCAGCGGTTTGCGGGAAAGTTCCGTCGGGAACGCGATCGTCGGTCGACTGCGCTCGATCGGCGGGCGCATCCGCGCGGCATTCGGCCGCCAAGTGTAGTCAACTGCGCACTGCGCCGAGGCTCTTGTTCGGCGCCGCGGTACCGTACGGCGGGGTCGCGTGCGAACCGGTACTTCGCATTCCGCCATTTGAAGGATCGCGACAGGCCAAGTCCCTGTGCGGATGTTCCTTAGCGGTTCCCGGTACGCGGTGTTGAATATCGCCAGCAGTCTGGGGCTGCACCAAAGCCGCCTCGGTCGGACCGGCCGATGGCGATCTCACGCGCAAGTCGCGGTGCCGGCAGGCACAAACCGGCAGGCACAAACCACTTATTCGATAACGATGGCGAATCATCCATCACACGGTCCGGCACGACCAGGGCAGTTGTTCTACGTGGTCGGGCCTTCGGGGGCTGGTAAGGACACCATTCTGGCGGACGCGCGCGCGAAGCTCGCTGGCCGGGTGTTCGTCGCTTTGGCGCACCGCTACATCACGCGACCGGCCGACGGCGGGAACGAGAACCACATTGCGCTCTCGTCTGCCGAGTTTGCGTTGCGCGATCGCGCCGGGTTGTTTGCAATGCAGTGGGACTCCAATGGTCACCGCTACGGCATCGGCCTGGAGATTCATCAGTGGCTCGACGCGGGTGTGAGCGTGCTGGTGAACGGATCGCGCGGCTACCTGTCCGAGGCATTGCGCTTCTTTCCCGATCTGCGGCTGGTTCTGATCACCGCATCGGTTGCGACGCTGCACCAACGGCTCGCGGCGAGGGGACGGGAGGATCAAGCTGCGATCGCCGCGCGACTTGAGCGAGCACTCGCCTTTGGTGATCTTGCTCGCGATCCTGAACTGCAGATTGTCAACGATGGCAGCACTGACGAGGCCGGCGATCAGCTGGTTTCATTCATCGAACAGTGCCTGTCATATCCCGCCGACCGCGCCGATCGTCGGACGCGCTACGCCACCGTCCGGTAGCACACCATCGATCGATCGATCGGCGATACTGGCGCCTCGATCGTCGGCGTTGTCAGCGAACGTGGTCGTGATACGTTGCAATAGCAGCGCACAGATAGCCGCGACAGTTTGAATCGCCTGGTTTGAACTGCCTCCTCAACGGCGGGTCTGATGCGTCATCATCCCCGGTATCGTCGAATGCGCAGTGTGATGGGCATGAGCCCGAGTCCTGACTTATCCCGACTGATGGCGAGGTCGTCGCGTCTCGGTTGACGGCCTCGTCGAGGAGAGACTAGCGATGAGTGGAGGTCTTTACCTGGATCGCGGTAGCGGCATTCTCTATCACGATGGCTTGGGCATGCTGTTGCCGTTGGAGCGACGCTGGCAGCCGGCTTCCGCCCGCGGCGAAGCGATCAGTGCTCGCGCTGCCGTCACTTGGTTGCAGCGCCAAAGCGGTACCCCGTGTCGTGCCCCGGTCGGCGTCGTTGGCCCGCGCGATGCGAACGAAGCGCAGCTCAA
>CADECO010000028.1:5629-17449 GCA_902825905.1 uncultured beta proteobacterium | reverse complement strand
GTGCTCGTCGCGGTCGGCGGTGGTTACGGGACGATCTCCGAGATCGCCCTGGCGCTGCAATTCGGCGTGCCTGTGTATGGATTCTTCGAAACCGCGCCGGTGCCAGGTATGCAATTGGTGCGCGACGTTGATGAAGCGCTTACCCACATAGCCGAAGCCGTGCTGGCGTTGCCTCCCGGGACGCGCGTCTAGGGCCAGCCCAAAGCGCGTGCGTTACGCGAATTCAGTTCGGACAAGCCCGAGCGCCTCGAAAACCGAGCGATCGGTCACCACGAACAGATCTGCGCCCGCGCCATCGGCGTGATGGCTTGCCCACGTCCAGTGCGGCACGGTGAACACATCGTGTTCCTGCCACGCGAACGTGTGCTCGCCTACCGATGAACGCCCGCTTCCCGCAACCACGAGGCAGATCGCGTTGTGTGTACTGCGTTCGGTCCGCGTCGTTGCGCCGCCGCCAAGCCGTTTGGCATAGCAGTCCAAGGTCGGCATCACCGGCCCGGCGGTGAGCGGGTTCACGTAGCGCAGCGTGCGCTGCCCATCGCGCTCCGGTGTCATGGCATCGAGCACTCGGCGCGTCTCCTCGCCAGGGTAGCGATACTTGGGAGGCACCATCGGATCGCCGGTTGCACGTTGCATCGGCAGCAAGCCAGCGCTCGCGTAGAGACGCTCGTCGCCAGGATCGACTCTCCAGAAATCCGTTTGCTCGCGCGCGCCAGGCTCGAAGAAGCTTGCATCCAGCGCACAGACCAGCGGCATGTTCGCTGCATCGAACCAGTACGTCCGGTGATCGCTCTCGTTGATATGCCCGTGCCAACACATGGGCGGCGTAAGAACCAGATCGCCCGGCTTCATCTCGCAGCGTCGGCCGTTGACGATCGTGACCGATCCTTCGGCGCGCGTCGCAAACCGGATGGCCGCTGCCGTATGACGATGCGGAACCGCTCGATCTCCAGGCTCCAGAACCGTGAACGCGGCGATCAGGTTGGCGGTGGTCACCGTGGCACCGCCGAATGCCGGATGCGCCATGATGATCGCGCGGCGCTCCACGTCTTCGATCGGCACTTCCTTCGCGGCACGATCGGCGAAGCCGATGAACTGGCGCCACGGCCAGTGCATAGGCGTCTCGACCTGTCGCGGCGCGATCGGCGTAATCCGTTTGTACCGGTCCCACAACGGGTGATAGTGAGCCGCTTCGAGTGCGCCGATCAGATCGGCATCGGGTCGAGCGGGGGCGGACGAGTTGCTTGTCATGGGCTGCACGATGCGAAGGATGGTGGTTGTATGGAGCGTCCGCTGGTCGCGCCGTGTGAGCGTTGAACTAAGCGAGCCGGATCAGTGCCTAAGGAGCTGGTAACTGGATAAACCGGAAACTCAATATCAACCGAGCATCGTCCTAACGAGCGCATCCGTCTTGAACGGTAGTTGTATGAGCAGCGCGAAGCTAGGTGCGAACATGCAATGAACCAGCCAATCGGCGGACTTGTGGGTCTCTCGCAAATTTGTCACACTGACCTTGCGGTTGCTGACTAGGTGAGGTGAAAACGGGCGATAGTTCGTCGCGAAACCGGCTTTAGGCGCGCATGGTTTCGGCGATCAGACAAAACCAAGTTGCTGTCTCTGGCGAGATCGACCAAGGAGGTCGGCATGGAAGCTGGACCGATGCAAGTCTACTCAGCCTTTGGTGAAACTGCCGGACGCGTCTCCCCCCCCGGCTCCGAAACGAGTCACGACACGCGTACGCCCCTCCTGGCGCGATTCAAGGCCCGCTACGAAAGCCGTCTCGAAGAGGAATACTCGCTGCACGAGTACCTCGATCTGTGCAAGCGAGACAAAGTCGCCTACGCGACCGCTGCCGAACGCATGCTGATGGCGATCGGCGAGCCCGAGATGCTCGACACCCGCAAGGATCCGCGGCTGTCGCGAATCTTCTCCAACCGCGCCATCAAGATCTATCCCGCATTCCGTGACTTCTACGGAATGGAAGACACGATCGAGCAGATCGTCTCGTTCTTCAAGCATGCGGCGCAGGCGCTCGAGGAGCGCAAGCAAATCCTGTATCTGCTCGGCCCGCCCGGAGGCGGCAAGTCGTCGCTCGCCGAGAAGCTCAAAGTGCTGATGGAGTCGCAGCCATTCTTTGCGTTGAAAGATTCGCCGGTGAACGAATCGCCGTTGGGTCTGTTCAATGTCGAGGAAGATGGGGCGGTGCTCGAGTCCGAGTACGGCATTCCGCGCCGCTATGTGAACTCGATCATGTCGCCATGGGCGGTCAAGCGGTTGAAGGAATACGGCGGCGACATCTCGAAGTTTCGAGTCGTGCGGTTACGTCCGTCGGTGCTGTCGCAGGTCGCGGTGTCCAAGACCGAGCCGGGTGACGAGAACAATCAGGACATCAGCTCACTGGTGGGCAAGCTCGACATCCGCAAGCTGGAGCAGTACGCCCAGGACGATCCTGACGCGTACAGCTTCTCCGGTGGGCTGTGCCGCTCCAACCGCGGGCTGCTCGAGTTCGTCGAGATGTTCAAGGCGCCGATCAAGGTGCTGCATCCGCTGCTTACCGCTACCCAGGAAGGCAACTACAAAGGCACCGAAGGGTTCGGGGCGATCCCGTTCGAGGGAATCATCCTGGCGCACTCCAACGAGTCGGAGTGGCAGTCGTTCCGCAACAACAAAAACAACGAGGCGTTCCTCGACCGGATCTACATCGTCAAGGTGCCGTACTGCCTGCGTGTCACCGAAGAGATGCGCATCTACGAGAAGCTCATCGCCAGTTCTTCGCTCAGCCATGCGCCGTGCGCACCGGGCACGCTCAAGATGATGGCGCAGTTCGCCGTGCTCACGCGGGTGAAGGAGCCCGAGAACTCGAGCATCTTCTCCAAGATGCGCGTGTACGACGGCGAGAATCTCAAGGACGTCGATCCGAAAGCCAAGTCGATGCAGGAATACCGGGACTTCGCCGGGGTCGACGAAGGCATGAATGGACTGTCGACGCGCTTTGCCTACAAGGTCGTGTCGAAGGTGTTCAACTTCGACCACGCCGAGGTCGCCGCCAATCCGGTGCACTTGTTGTACGTGCTGGAACAGCAGATCGAGCGCGAGCAGTTTTCGCCCGAGATCGAGAAGCGCTATCTCGCCTACATCAAGGAGTACCTGGCCTCGCCCTATGCCGAGTTCATCGGCAAGGAAATCCAGACGGCGTATCTCGAGTCGTACTCGGAGTACGGGCAGAACATCTTCGATCGCTACGTCACTTACGCCGATTTCTGGATCCAGGATCAGGAGTACCGCGATCCGAACACCGGCGAGATGCTCGATCGCAATCAGCTCAACGACGAGCTGGAGAAGATCGAGAAGCCCGCCGGCATCGTCAATCCGAAGGACTTCCGGCACGAGATCGTCAACTTCGTGCTGCGGGCCCGCGCCAACAACGCAGGCAAGAATCCTTCGTGGACGAGTTACGAGAAGCTGCGCTCGGTGATCGAGAAGAAGATGTTCTCCAACACCGAGGATCTGCTGCCCGTCATTTCGTTCAACGCCAAGGCGTCGGCCGACGAGCAGAAGAAACACCAGAACTTCGTCGATCGAATGGTGGCCAAGGGCTACACAGCCAAGCAGGTACGGCTGCTGGTCGAGTGGTATCTCCGAGTGCGGAAGTCTTCATAGCGGGTTGTCGGCGCCGGGCGGCTTGAACCGTCCGGCGCACCCCGCCCACTCCCATGTCGGACATCATCGACCGCCGCGAGAATCCGCGGCACAAGAGCGCGATCAATCAGCAGCGCTTTCTGCGGCGTTATCGAGCGCAGGTGCGCGAGGCGGTTGCGCGCGCCATCTCCGGGCGCAAGATTGCCGAGACCAATCGCGATGCGAGCATCTCGATCCCGGCGCGCGACCTGGCTGAACCGACGTTCAATCATGGCCGCGGCGGCCGGCGCGAAATGGTGCTGCCGGGGAACCGCGAGTACGTGAGCGGCGATCAGATCCAGCGCCCCAGCGGCGGGCAAGGTCAGGGTTCCGGCAAGGGCCAGGCATCCAACGAAGGCGAGGGCGAGGACGAGTTCCGCTTCCGGCTGTCGCGCGAGGAGTTCCTCGACTTCTTCTTCGAAGACATGGAACTGCCTGAGCTGATCAAGACGCAGCTTGCACAGACGCCGCTCCACAAACCGGTGCGCGCGGGTTGGAAAACCGATGGCACGCCGTCCAACCTGTCGATCGTGCGTACCATGCGCGAGTCGTTGGCCCGGCGCATCGCGCTGGCGGCACCGCACCGCAAGCGATTGAAGGAAGTCGAGGATGAGCTGGCCGAACTGGAGGCCGCCGACCCGCGTGACGAGGAGCGCATCGCCGCGCTCATCGTCGAGCGCGACCATCTGCGCATCCGGGTCAATGCAGTGCCGTTCATCGACGATTTCGATCTGCGCTACAACAACCGCATCCTGCAGCCGCGGCCGATCGCGCAGGCAGTGATGTTCTGCATCATGGACGTCTCGGGTTCGATGGACGAGAACCGCAAGGATCTGGCCAAGCGCTTCTTCATCCTGCTGCACCTGTTCCTCACGCGGCATTATGAGCGCATCGAGCTGGTGTTCATTCGCCACCACACCGTGGCCAAGGTGGTCGAGGAGGAGGAGTTCTTCCACTCTACCGAGTCCGGCGGCACGATCGTGTCGAGCGCGCTGGAACTGGCGGTCGAGGAAATGAAAGAACGCTTCCCGGTCGATCAGTGGAACATCTACGTGGCGCAGGCCTCCGACGGCGACAACTGGGACAGCGACTCGCCGCGCTGCAAGGAGCTCCTGCTCACCGAGTTGCTGCCGCGGGTGCAGTACTACAGCTACGTCGAGATCGAAGCCGAGCAGCCGCAGAGCTTGTGGCTGCAGTACGAAGAGGCCTGTGAGAGCGCTAGGAATTTGGCATTGGGTCGTATCCGCAATCGCGCCGATATCTATCCGGTACTGCGCGAACTGTTCGCCAAGAAACCCTCTGCGGTGGCCGCATGAGCGCTGAGCACGATTACGACCGCAACCTCGCCGAACACTCCGCCATGTCGCCGCCGGGATCGCCGGTTGCGGCGCGCTCCAGTCGTCGCCCGGCACTGCCCTCGGGCTCGGAGTGGACCTTCGAGCTGATCGAGCGCTATGACCGCGAGATCGCCCGCGTGGCCGAACGCTACGAGCTCGATACCTATCGCAATCAGATCGAGATCATCACCGCCGAGCAGATGATGGACGCCTATGCCGCCAACGGCATGCCCATCAACTACACGCACTGGACCTTCGGCAAGCGCTTCCTTTCCACCGAGCAGACCTACAAGCGTGGCCACATGGGGTTGGCCTACGAGATCGTCATCAACTCCAACCCGTGCATCTCCTACCTCATGGAGGAGAACACGCTGCCGATGCAGGCGCTGGTGGTCGCGCACGCGTGCTACGGGCACAACTCGTTCTTCAAGGGCAACTACCTGTTTCGCACCTGGACGCACGCCGACTCGATCATCGATTACCTGGTGTTCGCCAAGAGCTACATCGCCGAGTGCGAGCGCCGCTATGGCGAAGTCGAAGTGGAGCAGATTCTCGACGCGTGTCACGCGCTGCAGAATCTCGGTGTCGATCGCTACAAGCGTCCGCCGCGGCGATCGCTCGCGCAGGAGCAGGCACGGCAGAAGGAGCGCGAGGCGTACGTGCAGGCGCAGGTCAATGACATGTGGCGAACGCTGCCCAAGCGCCAGAGCCGCGATGACGGCGATCTCGAGCCCAATTTTCCGCCCGAGCCGCAGGAGAACCTGCTGTACTTCGTCGAGAAGCACGCACCGCTGCTTGAGCCGTGGCAGCGCGAGCTCGCGCGGATCGTGCGCAAGCTCGCGCAGTACTTCTACCCGCAGCGCCAGACGCAGGTCATGAACGAGGGCTGGGCGACGTTCTGGCACTACACGATCCTGCAGACGATGTACGACGAAGGCCTGGTGAGCGAGAGCTTCATGCTGGAGGTGCTGCACTCGCATACCAGCGTGCTCACCCAGCTGCCGTTCGATCATCCGTACTACAGCGGGATCAATCCGTATTCGTTGGGCTTTGCGATGTTTCGCGATCTGCGGCGCATCTGCGAGGATCCCACCGAGGAGGACCGCAAGTGGTTCCCCGACATCGCAGGCGGCGACTGGTTGAAGACGCTCGACTACGCGATGCGCAACTTCAAGGACGAGAGCTTCATCTCGCAGTTCCTCTCGCCCAAGGTAATTCGCGACTTCCGGCTGTTCTTCCTGGCCGACGACGACCGTGATCCGACGTTGAACGTCGAGGCGATCCACGACGATAGCGGCTACCGGCGGGTGCGCGAGGCGCTGTCGCGCCAATATGCGATCTCGGAGCGCGATCCGAACATCCAGGTGACGCATGTCGATGTGAGCGGCGATCGTTCGCTCACGCTGCAGCATTTCCGCCGTGACCGCAAACCGCTCGCGACCGACTACAAGGCGGTGATGAAGCACCTGGGTTGGTTGTGGGGCTTCACCGTGAAGCTCGATACCGTCAACGACGACGGCAGTGTCGAGCAGTTGCACGAGGTGACCGTGGAGCGCAAGCGCCGCCGGCCCGATTCCGGCCAGATCGCGGCGATGCGGCGCGGCTGAAGCGCCGCTACAGCAGGAAGGCGATTCCGTCCAGCTCCGATTCGGAGTTCACCAGATCGACCCGTTTGATCGCGATGCGCAGTCCCTGCGGGGCGCGGCGCAGTGTGTGCGTCACTGACGCGCCGAACACCCGCTGGCGCTCCTGCCGGTATTCGATCAACACTAGCGCACTGGCCACGACCAGTTCGGTGGCGCCCGTTTCCACGATCAGCACGTTGCTCACCTGATGCACGGTGCGCGCCAGCGGCAGCCGCGCATGGGCGCGCGCATCGCGGTACTGCCGCACGCGCAGCGCCATCATCTCTCGATCGTCGTGGATGATCGACGAGGTGTCCTGACCATTGCGCTGGTTCTCCTCCAGCGGCGCCCAGTAAAGCGCGTCATCGGTGAACAGGGCAAGCCAATCGTCGAAGCGATGCTGATCGAGCAGGTAGGCTTCGCGATACAGCAGTTGCTCGACCACGATCTGCGTCGCGGCGTCGGGCTTCGTTGTGGCATTCATGTCCGGCACCCCCTGCTATTTCGCGTTCGCGTTCAAGGCCATGTTCGCGGAATCGTTTGAGTTGATGTCCGCCGTCATGTAGCGCAACCAGGCGGCGAACTGATTGCGAATGAAGATCTCGCTGGTGCCGGTACCGCCGCGCTGCGTGCCGTGTTCATCGGCTACGTCGTGGCCGAAGCCGCGTTCGAGGTTCACCCAATCGCAACCCGCTGCGTTCAAGCCGCGCTGCACCCGCTCGTACACCTCCAGGTCGTCGGTCAGCACGTATGAAGCGGTGCCGTTGACGATGTTGGCGAAGCGAATCGTGTCGCGGAACATCGCCTCGGGCGCGCCTTTGAGCTTGAACGAATACGTATAGACCACGGTGCGATCCACTGCCAGCGGATGCACGACGCGCAATTGCCGGAACTGGCTCATGAACGAAACGTTCGGATAGACGATCGTGTTCCAGCGCGTCACGCCGAGGACCTCGTTGGTCCGCGCTTCGCCGAGTCGGGCCACCAGACGCGACCGATACTCGGTGAACACCGGATTGTTCAGTCCGGTCACCAGGCGACTGTCGTTGTGATAGTCGCCCATGTACCCATGCCCGTATTCGGTATTCCAGATGCCGATCGCCTCCCACACTGGTTCGGGCATGCCGTTTTGCCGCATCTGCCGCACCGCAATGTCGGAGTAACGCTCCGGGTTACCGGGATCTGCGGACTCGCGCGCGATCTGCACCGATGAGGCGTGCACGTAGTTGGGATGCACGCCGTCGAGATGATTTTCGAGCACGAGCTTCCAGTTGCCGTTGTACGCATGCTTGAACACGCCGCCGGCGACTTCGAGCTCGCCCTCCGGTGCGCGGTCGACGAAATCGTCGAACGACGTGCAGGCGTGACCGAGAAATTCGGGCAACGTCGGTCCGTCGGCAGCGAGCGACGCAAAGACGAACCCGCGGTAGGTGTCGACTCGCGGCACGCGCGCGAGCGACAGCGCCTGCAGTTTACTGCTGCCGTCTGGGCCGTACCCGCCTGGGGTGGGCACGAATTTCAGCGCGCCATCGGTCCCGAAGGTCCAGCCGTGATAAGGGCAGGTGAAGTTCTTCGCGCTGCCTCTGGCCGTATGGCAAATCAGCGAGCCGCGATGCGTGCAGCGATTGATGAACACGCCGATCGACCGGTCGTCTTGCCGCACGACGATGACCGGCTGGCGCCCCATGCGAGTGGTGAAGTACTCGCCAGCCGCTTTGATCTGGCTCTCGTGCCCCAGGATCAGCCACGCTCGGCCGAATAACCGCTCCATCTCCAGCTCGAAGATCGCCGGATCGGCATAGACGCTGCGATGAACGCGATCGGGTTGAATCAACGCGGCAAGCTGCTCGCGCGCCAACATCTGCATGATCGATACTCCGGTTGTCCACCGCGGCGGGCGCAGCGCGTTGACGCGTGGCGGTGATGGGCTATTCTTCTGCGCCCTCGCTGTCAGTGCAAGTCACCCGGTTGCGCCCTGGACAAGGTCGATCACGGTCGCGCCTGAAGTGCCTGATTCTGGTCGCTCGGCGCATCGCGCTCGGTGCAACGGCCCGACGCAACGTGACGCATCGAACCAATCCATTTTCACATCAAGAGGACCGCCATGAGCTTCAGCCGCCGCCAGTTTCTCGTAAGCGCGCCCGTTGTCGTCGGCAGCGCGACTACGCTGTGGAGCGCGCCATCCGTACGCGCCCAGCAGCTGGACGAAATCACTTATCTGCTGCCGGCGCCGGCGGCGCAAGTCGCATTCGCGCCGTGGATGCTGGCGCAGCACAAGGGCTACTACGCCAAGGAAGGTCTGAAGGTGAACTTCCAGCCGGGCCGTGGAGGCGTCGATGCTGCCAAGCAGGTCGGGGCCGGCAACGCGCCGCTGTGCGGAGCCTTTGGCGACACGCCGATCATCGTGCGCGCGCAGGGCGTGCCGGTGAAATCGGTTGCCGTGCTCGGTGGCCGCTCGATGACCACGCTCGCGGTGCACGAGGACTCGCCGATCAAGTCACCCAAGGATCTCAAGGGCAAGACCATCACCGCGATGACCTTTGCCGACAGCGGCTACTTCGCGTTGCTGGCGATGCTCGCCGGTGCCGGTCTGTCGAAGAACGATGTCGATGCGCAGGCTGCCGGACCAGCGGGGGTATGGCAGTTGTTCGCTTCACGCAAGGCCGATGCGATGACGGCGGTGCCGGAGTGGATCGCTGAAGCGCGTGGCGCTGGCGCGAAAATGCGGCTGATGCCCGCGTACGACTACACCAAGAGCATGGCGCAGGCGATCCTGGCCTCCGACGACGTGATCAAGAAGCGACCGGAGCTCGTCGGCAAGGTCGTGCGCGCGACGCTGCGCGGCATGCGCGACATCATGACCGACCCGAAAGCCGCGGTGAAAGACTACGTCGCGGCGGTACCGACGCACAAAGGACGCGAGGCGTTCGTCGAGGAGACGTTCGGGCTCTACAACCAGCTCGTCTACCCCGGGCAGCCGGTGCTCGGGCAGATGGATACCGAACGCCTGGCCGCGCTGCAGAAATTCTACGTCTCGCAGGGCATCGTGCCCAAAGAGGCGGCGCTCGCGGATCTCTTTACCAATGATTTCGTGAAGTAGCGAGGCTTCGAACCGGCGGCGTCGCGAAGAGTGGTTAGTTCGGGCGCTGCACGAAAATCTGCCGCGCGCTCGCGGCAGACGCTTTTCACGCCGGTTCTTGTCCTGGGCTTCAGCGCTGTACCCGCGCCACTTTCATCGCCGGATCAACGATCCGCCCTTTGTCGATGACGACCTTGCCGTCGAGCGCGATGGTGCAGTCGCGCATCGGCACGTCGTAGTGCCCGCGCGTATTGCGTTTGCCGCCACCCTGCGAGTTCGGGCCGGTGGAGAACAGAAAATTGCCCGGGAACGTGCGCGCGGCGGCGCGGCTGCGCTCCGGATCGTCGCCGTTCAGCGCCATGCCGTACCAGCGCGCCTGCGGGTTCAAGCCCCATCCCAGATGTGAGACCGCGTACGGATCGCGATCCGCCTCGCTGGTCTTGCCGTCTTCGAGCCAGTCGCGCATCAGCTTGGCGTCGAGCCCGCCCTCGATCTTCGTGATGTGGCCTTCGCGCACTTCCGCGCGGATGGGATCGGTCACGTAGCGGCAGAACGGCAGGATGATGATGTCGCCGGGCTGGATCACGACCGTGCCATTCACGCTGCCCTCATTGGGAAACGTGTGGATGTGTCCGCCGCCCCAGTGATCGAAATGGCCCGGCTCGTCGGCGAAGCCCCACTGCGTCATCACCGGGTACTCGCCGCGGGTGAAGGTGAGATCGGTGCCGGCCTCGCTCGTGACATGGATCTTCTTCGTGGCGGCATAGAGCTTGTCGGCGTACTTGCACGCTTCCTTCAGCCCCGGCGGCGACATGAGCTGTTCGAGATCGTCGGGCGCATCGATGATCATCAGCACGCGCACCTTGTTGTCCATCACCTGCTTGAGCCACTTGGTGAACAGCGGCACGTGGAAGATGACCACGATGTCGGCGGCCATCAACGCCTCCAGCGTGCCCTTGCATTTGCCGATGGTCGGTACGCCGACTTTGGTCCAACCCGGGATCGAGTTCACGCACAGCTCGTAGATGTCGGCGCCCAGTTCATCGGCTGCCGCGAAAGAGGCCTGCACGAACTCGCGGCGCGTGCCCAGATCGGTCACCAGCGCGATCGTCTGCCCGCTCGTCACCTTCGAGAGCTCGAACTCCTGGCGATAGAGTGAAGCGAGCTTGGCCGGATTGATCTCCTGCACGCGAATCGCTGCGGTTTGCATGATGTGGGCCTCCGTAAGACGAATCTGGTTCGAACCGGATCGATTCTACGACTCGGGCGACGCCTGAGTAACACGCGTGCGGCCGGCAGCGGTCCCCACGCTTGGGTACGATTCGACAAATCCGGGTCGGGTCGGCCTGGGTGTGAGAACCGGACCCCGCAGCAGGGTCCGACAACGCCTTCCAAACACAGGAGCACGACGATGGCCGCCGAGATCAACATCTACAGCCCGGAGACGCTGGGCAAGCCGCTGGGTCAGTATTCGCAGATCACTCGCGTCAAGGCGAGCGAATACCTGTTCATCGCCGGTCAGTTGTCCAGCGACAAGGCGGGCAACATCATCGGCGCCGATGATTTCGACGCGCAATGCACGCAGGTGTTCAAGAACATCGAGACCGCGCTTGCCTCGGCCGGTGCGAGCTGGAAGAACATCGTGCAGTTCACCACCTACCTGGTGCACTCGCAGGACATTCCGAAATTCATGGCGTACCGCAAGCGCGAATTCCCGAAGATGTTTCCCGATGGCAAGTACCCGCCCAACACCTTGCTCATGGTCGATCGACTGGTGGGCGAACCGTTCCTGATCGAGGTTCAACCGATCGCGGCGATCTGAGCCTGAGCGCGCGGCGCGGCAGGTCATCGATCCGCGCCAGTCGACTGACTGCTATTTCTTGCGGGCGAGAAACAGGGCGCCGATCACGATCGCGCCACCGAGCATCTGCACGCCGGTGAGCCTCTGATCAAGTACCAGCGCCGCGAGTACCGCGGCGGCGACGGGCTCCAGATTCATGAACAAAGCCGTGCGGCCCGGGCCGATCGCGATCGCTGCGGCGAACATGCCGGTGAGGCCGATCACATAGGTTATCGGCATGCCGAGCAGACTGAGAATGCC
>CADECO010000028.1:0-5529 GCA_902825905.1 uncultured beta proteobacterium | reverse complement strand
AGCTTGCGCCACTGATCGTCGTGCGAAATCGCGTTGCCGTGGTGCGTGCTGGAAAAGCCGCATTGCGGTGACAGGCACAGATCCGTCAACGGCACGTACTTGGCCGCTGCTTCGATGCGACGCTTGAGCGTGTCCTTGTCTTCCAATGTGCCCAGCTTGGTGGTGACCAGCCCAAGCACGACTTTCTTGCCCTTGGGCAGATAGCGCAGCGGTTCGAAACCGCCCGAGCGCTCGTTGTCGAACTCCATGAAGAATGCGTCGACGTCGGCCTGGAACATGATCTCGGCGATCGGCTCGTACCCGCCTTGCGCCACCCACGCACTCTTGAAATTGCCGCGACAGGTGTGCATCGACACGACCATGTCGCGCGGGCGCCCTTTGAGCGCGCCGTTGATCATGCTCACGTACGCCGAGGGCAGCGTGGCCGGATCATCGCCGTTGGCGCGGCAGTTCTCGCGCACCTTCTCGTCGCACAGATACGAGAAGGTGATGTCGTCGATCTGCAGGTAGCGGCAGCCGGCCTCGGCCAGATGCCCGATCGCGCCGCGATACGCGCGTGCCGCGTCGACCCAGAATTCCTCCAGCTCGGGATACACGCTCCGGTCGATCGCGTTGCGTCCGCCACGAAGGTGCAGCATTGCGGGCGAGGGGATGGTGAACTTCGGCGTGAACCGGGTCGCGTTCTTCAGGAAGCTGAAGTGATCGACCATGATCGGTCGCGTGCACGCCACCTTGCCGGTGATGGTGGCGATCGGTGGTTGTTCCTCGGTGCCGCCGAACTTCGGTCCGGGATTGGTCTTGAGCGTGACCCCGTCGAGCTGCGCCAGAAAATCCAGGTGCCAGTAGTCGCGCCGGAATTCGCCATCGGTGACAGCGTGCATGCCGATCGACTCCTGCTTGACGATCGAGGCACGGATAGCGTCGTCCTCGGCGGCGCGCAGCGCCGCGGCGTCGATCTCACCGCGCTTGAAGCGCGCTCGTGCCTCGGACAAAGCGGGTGGACGTAACAGGCTGCCGACCTGATCGGCCCGGAACGGCGGCGTGCTCTGCGGCGTAGTCATCGCGGTACCCCAGCATGGTGATGCGTCGCGGGGCGGCGATGCTAGCATGCGACCCACCATGCAATTGCAGACCGAAGTCCTCATCATCGGCGCTGGCGGCGCCGGCATGTACGCAGCGATCGAAGCTGCACGGCGCGGCGCGAACGTGCTGCTGGTCGATCGCAGTCTGATCGGCCGTGGCGGTGCGACCGTCATGGCGCAGATGACCGTTGCGGCCGCGGTCGGTGAAGAAACCCCCGATCACTGGGAGCACCATCTGGCCGACACGCTCAAGGCCGGTCGCGATCTGTGCGATCCGAACTTGTCGCGACTGCTGTGCGAAGACGGCGTCGAATGCATCCGCGAAATGGATGGCTGGGGCGTGGGCTGGGCGCGTGCACCGCAGGCCGAAGGCAAGCGCGGACCCATGCGCCAGGTGATGGCGCCGGGCCACGATCGGCCGCGCTGTGTTTACGTCGACTTCCTCAACACCGGTCCGGCGGTGTCGCGCACGCTGCGCACGCAGGTGATCCGCGCACCGGGCGTGCGGCGGGTCGGCGATCTGCTGGTGGTCGATCTGATCGTGCGCGGTGGCCAGTGCGTCGGCGCGCTCGCGCTGCATCTGACCACCGGCGAAATGGTCACGATCGCCGCGCGCGCCACCATCGTTGCCACCGGCGGACTCACGCGCCTGTACCGGCGCAACAGTGCATCGCTCAACATGGGCGGCGACGGTTACGCGCTGTCGCTGCGCGCCGGTGCCGAACTGATCGACATGGAGTTCGTGCAGTTCTTCCCGATCGGCCACCTCGCGCCGCGCCTGATCGGCATGGATCCGATCATGTGGGATCCGTTCCGGTACAAGCTCGGCGGCCGGCTGCTGAACGGCGCGAAAGAGGAGTTCACGCAACGCTACGGCACGGCCGACGAAGGCAAGTACGTCATCACGCGTGATCTGGCCACCTACGCGATCACCAAGGAAGTCGAGGCCGGCCGCGGTTCTCCGCATGGTGGGGCGTATCTCTCGTTCGAGCACCTGAGCGTAGAACAACTGCGCGCGGCGTTCGGCCCGGTGATCGATCGGCTGGCCAAGAACGGCATCGATCTCACCCGACAGCCGATCGAAGTCGCGCCGATCGCGCATTACCACATGGGCGGCGTGCGCGTGGACACCGAGATGCGCACCAATGTACCTGGCTTGTTCGCCACCGGCGAAGCCGTGGGCGGCGCCAATGGCGCGAACAGGCTATCGGGCAATGCGATTACCGAGGCGCTCGCATTTGGACGACGTGCCGGCCATAGCGCCGCGCTGCGCGCGCAGGGCATGAAATCTACGCCGATGGCCGCTGCCACGATGTTGCCGACGCGCACCAAACCGCTCGAGTTCAACCCCGCCGCGATGCTGGTGCAACTGCAGGCGGTGATGGCCGATGACGTCGGACCGTTTCGCACGCAAGCCGGATTGCAGCGCGCGCTGGCGTCGATCCGCTCGATGCGTGAGGCCGTCGGTGCGGCCATGCCGGCACCGGGCGGCGCATACGACGCCGTGCGCATCGATTGGCTCGATCTGCGCAGCATGCTGCTGGTGGCCGAGAGTGTTGCCGCCGCCGCGATCGCGCGCACGGAGAGTCGTGGCGCCCATCAGCGCGAAGACCATCCGGGCATGGACGATCGCTGGCGAGTCAACCAGGTGGTCACGCTCGAGGATGAGCGAATCGTACTGACCGAGCGCAAGGTGCCATCCATGGAGCGGGCAGCGGCATGAAACAGACGGCAACGCTCCATGTACGTCGCGCGATCGGCGGCGAATCTGCTCGCGTCGAGACTCACGCCGTGCCATTCGAGCCGGGGCAGTCGGTGCTCGATGCCTTGCGCTGGATCCGCGTGCATGCCGACCCGACGTTGGCCATTCGCTTCTCCTGCATCAACGCCAACGCGTGCAAGGAATGCATGATGCAGATCGATGGCAAGACGCAGTACGCGTGTCTGGCACGCCTTGAACCACGCGATATGCGCATCGAACCGCTGCGCAACAAGGCGCTGATCCATGATCTGGTGACCGAGATCGCGCCCTCGGACGAGCGCCTGCTCGCATCGGGGCACGCTGACGCTGCGGACGACCCGGCATAGCTTGTGCCGGCATCGGCGAGCGCGTGGCGCCCGCCGGGGATCGCGTCGCGGCGCGGCCGCGCGTGCGCAGGTCAGAGTAGTGGCGCAAACAACCGCGCGAATCCCGCTGTGAAGCGCTGGAACGGCGTCTCGCGCTCATACCTAGGCTTGTATTGGCGTGCGTCGGCAAGGTCGCGATCGAACTGCGCATCGAGCGCTTTGGCCGTCTGCGGATCGAACACCGCCGCCACCACTTCGAAGTTCAGCCGGAAGCTGCGGTTGTCGGTGTTGGCGGTACCGACGATGGCGAGCGCGCCGTCGGTGGACAGGGTCTTCGCGTGCAGCATCGGCGGACCGTATTCGAACACTTTGATGCCGGCGCGGGTCAGCTCGTCGAAGTAGCTGCGCGCGGCCGCGGTGACCAGCCGCGAATCGCCCTTGCGTGGCACCAGCAGTTGCACGTCGACCCCGCGCAACGCCGCCGCCTTCAGCGCTTCGAGCGTTGCCTCGTCGGGAACGAAGTACGCCGTGGTCAGCCGGATGTGCTCGCGCGCGCTGGTGATCGCGGTGAACATGAACCGCAGGATGGCGTAGTCGGAGGTGTCGGGGCCCGAGGCGATGATCTGCACCAGCGGACCGTCGGGCGCGGCCGGCGCCTCCGGGAAATAGTCCGCACCGATTTTCACCTGCGTCTTCGCCGCGTAGTACCAGTCTTCGAGAAACACCCGCTGCAATGCGCTCGCCGGGGCGCCGGCGATGCGCATGTGCGTGTCGCGCCAGCCGATGTCGCCCGAGGACATCACCGAGTGCACCGCCGACAGATTCATGCCGCCGGTGAACGCGACCAGGCCGTCGCACACGACGATCTTGCGATGCGTGCGGAAGTTCGCCATCGTCGGCCGGAAATGCGAGAAGCGCAGCGGATTGAACCAGCACACCTGACCGCCGCAGTCCGTCAGCCGGGCGAAGTACTTCGCATCGGCTTTCCCTGATCCCACGTCGTCGACCAGCACCTTCACCTCGACGCCGGCGCGGGCCCGCTCGCACAACCGGTCGAGAATCCGGTCGACCAGCTCGCCCGGCTCCCAGATGTAGTACTCGATGTGGATGTGTCGCCGCGCCGCGGCCACCGCCGATTCGATCGCGCGATAACACTCGTCGCCGCCAAAATACAGCTCGATGCCGGTGGCGCGCGAAGGCGGCGGCTGACGCAGCGTGGCTGCGAGCAGCATCAGCTGTCGATAGCGGGTGCGCACCTCCTCGCCGACATCGGCCGGCAGCGTGCCGCGCCGGATGTCGTGCGCCGCGCGTTCCACGCTTTGTCGCGCGGCGGCGAAGTTCAATCGCCGACGCCGCACCCGCCGCGGGCCGAAGAACACCCAGATCAGGATGCCGACATAGGGAAGTGCGAGCAGTGCGAGCAGCCAGCCGAGCGTGGCCACCGGCGAGTGGCGCTGCATGATCAGGCTGACCGCAACGAACAGCGCCCACAGCGCGTAGGCCAGTCCCAGCAGAATCAGCACTTCGCCCAGGCTGGGCAGCGCGGCCAGGCCCGCGAATACATGCATGCGCTGCTGTCCTCCGATCGGCAGTCGGACGCCGGCTACGGCTTGCGCGCGGGCAACGCGCCGATCCAGCGCCGTTCGCGCAGATAGCTCGACGGCAGCGCGTCGCGTGCCTCCGCGTCGACCATCTGCACCAGACGCGTGGTCTTGTCGGCCGAACGCTCCGGGATCACTTCGAGCGCATCGCGCAGCAACGTGTCGTAGTCGGCACCGACCGGACACACATCGGCGCAGCGGCGGCAGCCGGTGATCACGCCCGCGCCGCGCAGAATGCTCTGCCACAGGTTGAAGCTGTCCTCGGAGCGCAGCATCGCTTTCTTCTTCGCGATCGCGGGCTCGTCGATCACGCGCTCCAGATACTCGGTGAGCTGCGCGAACCCGTGCGGGGAGCGATAGCGGTCGCACCCGGCCCAGTCGCGATCCCAGTGCTGCACCACGTCGCCGGGACAAGCCTGCAGGCAGCGTCCGCAGCTCGGACCCTGACACAGCGCTTGCTCGATGCGCTGATCGCATTCGACCTCCACCGAGCACAGCACCGCGGTGAGGATCACGCGCGGACCGTATTCACGCGTGAGCCGTTGTCCGTTCACCCCGAGCGTGCCCAGCCCCGCCTCCCCCGCCGCGTGCGGCAGCGACAGCAGCGTCGTCTGATGCTCGTTGGGGTTGCCTTCGTAGCGCCACGGATCGACGTGCGTCGGCGGCACGATGATCGCCGGATAGCCCGCATCCTCCAGCCAGAACACCAGCTCGAGCGAGGCTTCCTCGATCATCGTCAGCGTGAGCTCGTCGTTGTAGTACTTGTTGCGATCGTTCCA
>CADECO010000027.1:19474-32157 GCA_902825905.1 uncultured beta proteobacterium | reverse complement strand
ACCTGATGCGCACCGCCTACAACATGATCATCTACGAGGCGCTCGATTTCACCGTCGGGCTGTTCGATGCGCAGGGCAACACGATCTCGATCGGCATCGGCCTGCCCACGTTCATACGCGGCATGAGCAACACGGTGAAAAAGAAGCTGGCGCATTACGGCGTGGCAGGCATCGAGGAAGGCGATGTGCTGCTCACCAACGATGCGTACACCACCGGCAGCCACCTCAATCACATGACGTTCTCCGTGCCGATCTTCTGGCAGGGCGAGCTGGTGGCATTCGCCGCATGCATGGCGCACTGGCAGGATGTGGGCGGAGCGATCGGCGGCATGACCTCCGACATCTTCGCCGAAGGCCTGCAGATGCCGATCGTGAAGATGTTGCGCAAAGGGCAGATCAACGAGGAATTGCTCGCGGTGATCCGCATGAACGTGCGCGTGCCGGAGCGCGCCATGGGCGACCTGCGCGCGCAGATCGCCACAGTGAAGACGGGCGAGAAGCGCTTCCTGGAGATGCTTGAACGCTACGGGCGCGACGCAGTGCTCGAAGGCATCGGCGAGATCATGAATCAGAGCGAGCAGCTCGCGCGCCATAGCGTTCGGGCGATTCCCGACGGCGTCTACGAAGCCGAGTCCTTCATGGACGACGACGGCGTGCGCATCGGCGAGCGCGTGCCGATCCGGGTGAAGGTGACGGTCGCGGGCGATCGGATGACGGTCGATCTGTCCGGTGTGAGCGATCAGGTCAAGGGCTTCTACAACTCCGGCGAGACCGCCGGACAGTCCGCCGCGCAGGTGGCGTTCAAGTGTCTGACCGCGGCGCAGGACTGGCCGATCAACGACGGCTGTTTTCGCGCGCTGGATGTGATCCTGCCGCCGGGCAAGGTGGTGAGTGCGGTGAAGCCGGCACCGATGCGCTACTGGATGACGTTCCCGATGACGGTGATCGACACCATCTTCAAGGCGCTGACGCCGGCGATTCCCGACCAGACGGCGGCCGGTCATCATGCCGATCTGTGCACCGCCAAGGTGGCCGGCATCCATCCGCGCGACAACAAGCTGTTCCTCTACACCGGCGGATTGATCGGTGGCGGCTGGGGCGCCAAACACGGCGAAGACGGCATGAGCGCGACGATCGCGCTCAACGACGGCGACACCCACAACGGACCAAGCGAGCAGGTCGAGGCGAAGTATCCGTTGCGCGTCGAGGCGTACCAGTTGCGCGACGACTCGGGTGGGCCGGGATCGTGGCGCGGCGGCCTGGGCACCGAGCAGATCGTGCTCGCGCTGGCTGACATCGGCTTCGATGCGCAGATCGATCGGGTGAACTGCCGTCCCTGGGGATTGAACGGCGGGCTGTCGGCGGCGGGCAATCAGGTGCGGCTGCAACGCGCGGGCAAGGCGATCACCGACTTCCCCAATGGCAAGGTGCTCGGCCAGTATCTCAAGGCGGGCGATCGCTACGTGCTGCGCTCCGGTGGCGGCGGTGGCTACGGCCATCCGCTCGTACGCGACCCCGAAGCGGTGGCCCATGACGTGCGCGAGGGCTATGTGTCGCTGCACGCGGCGCGCCATTTCTACGGCGTGGTGATCGAACCGAACGAACTCGCAGTCGACGCGGATGCAACCGCACGGATGCGCGAGGCGATGCGCGCACGCGGCTTGCCCAAGGACGATCCGCTGCCGCAGGCGCGGCCGGTCGGATCGCTATTCGGTACGCGCCCGGCGACCGATGCCGCGCAGGGGAAAGCCGCTGACGAACCCAACTACGAGACGGAAGCGCGCTCGCTGCGCCAGGCGATCATCGAGGCGGGGCTGTACTGCGATTTCTGCTGCACCTGACTCCGCCACTCATCGCACGCGACTAGTCGTACGCACGCTCCCCCAACAGTGCCTGGCGGAAGCGCCCACGCAACTGGGTGCCGTCCATGGTCTTGGGCAGGGTGAGCGTGGTGGGCACCGGCGCGACCTTCACCGCGGCAAACAGCGGCCCCGGCGCGCTGTAGAGCCGCATTTCGAATGCCCTGAGCTGCTCGTCAGTGAGAATCGTTTCGGTCGACGCGAAGCGTGCCCCTTGGGCCATGACGGCCAGATCGATTCCGTAACCGGTGTGGGCGCGCTGCATGCCGGTCTCCGCGAATAGTCCGTTGTCGATGACGACGATCGCGAGGTTCGAGGGCTGCGCCACGCCGATCGTGGCGAGCGAGCCCAACCCCATCAGCATTTCGCCATCGCCGGTGATCACCACCACGCGACGTGAAGGCTGAGCCTTGGCCAGTCCGAGGCCGATCATTGCCGCAGCGCCCATCGCGCCGAACAAGGTGAAGTCGAGCGGGTTGTCGCCGAGTTTGAGAACGTCGTAGCTGGTCGAGCCCAGGCCTGCGACAACCAGCGCGTCGCCGCGGCCGCGCAGCAGACGCTCGGTGACGACGCGTCGATCAAGTGGGGTGCTCATGGTCGGCCTCGGGCTAGCGGAATTGTTTTGTGCCGATCACGCGCTGGCCGATCAGCACGGCCACCTGACGCCCGGCGTTGTAGGCGAGCGCGAGACACGCGCGCACGGTTTCCACCACCTGCTCGCGATCATCGACGCGGTAGACGAGCACGCCCATCGCCTCCAGGGCCGCCTGCGTACCCTGGCCCATCCACACCTGCCACGGGACGAATTCACCCCATTCGCCGCGCATCGTCACCAGCATCAGCAGCGGAATGCGGCACTCCACGGGCAGCGAGAGCAGGTTGATGGTGTTGCCCACCCCGCTCGATTGCAGCAGCAGCACGCTGCGCTGCCCGCCGAGATACGCACCGACCGACAGGCCGATGCCTTCCTCCTCGGTGGTCAGCGGCAGGGTGGTGAGCGAGCTGTTGGCGTGGCACAGCTCGATCAGGCGCCGATGGCCTGCGTCGGGCACGTAGCCGATCTGGCGGATGTTGGCGTCCAGGAGAACGCGGTAAAGCTCGTCGGGCCAGGCGGCCGGCGCGGAATCGCTCATCGCTGCGATGACTCTGGGTTGCGTGACCCGATGAGTCTATCGCCTATCGCCCATTGCGAAAAAAGCGTGAGATTGATCCCGCTGCGTGGATCCCGCTCGGTTGATCCGCTCGGTTGATCCGCTCAGTTGCCCCCCGGACCTTTGTCCCGGTCGTTACGGGGAGCGCTCGGCTTCCGGATTGCGCGCCGGCATGCGCAGGAACTCGAGCCGATAGCCGCGCTGATAGACCGAAGTGAGCTTCCAGTTGTGATCAGGGGTGAGATCGAGCTTGGCGCGCAGCTGGCTCACGTGAGTGTCGACGGTGCGTGTGCTTCCTGGTACCGGCCGGCCCCAGACGGCTTCGTAGATCTGCCCGCGCGACACCAACCGATCGAGATTGCGCAGCAGGAACACCAGCAGCGCGTACTCCTTGGGGCTGAGTTCGACCTTGCCGCGATCGCGGAACACCTCGCTGCGTATGCAGTCGACGCGCAGGTTGCCGACCTCGATCGTCGAGGCTTGAGAGGTCGGGTTCGCGCGTCGCACCAGCGCGCGGATGCGCGCCGAGAACTCCACCCGGTTGAGCGGCTTCGCGAGGTAGTCGTCGGCACCCTGATCGAGGATGTGAGCAAGATTCTCGACGCCGCCGCGAGAGGTAACGAACAGAATCGGGATGCGCGACTGCAGGTTGGCATGCATCCAGCGCATGACCTCCTCGCCGGACTGGTCGGGGAGGTGCCAGTCGAGGATGGCGATGTCGAACGTTTCGCGTGAGAGCAGGCGCTTGAACCCCGCGGCCGAAGTCTCCCAGTAGCAGGCGTAGCCGTCCTCGGCCAACCATTTCTGCATCATCTCGCCTTGCGGGAGATCGTCTTCCAGCAGGGCGATGCGAAGCGTCGGGTCGGGAGCGATCTGTGAATCTGATCTGATCATGATTTCTTGTTCTTCGAATGCCATGAGTAAATCAGGTTGGACATGGGCGGTCTGCGTCTCGTGGTGTCTCGGTCGAAGAGGCTTCCCGGAGAAACCTGCTTGCGGCCAAAACTCCCCGTCGACTCGGCGCAATGATCCCTCAAATGACGCGGAGTCAAACCCTTTCCTGACAAATGCTAACTATGCCCGGACGCACGCATAAACTAACTGCGAAGAGGAACAGGTTGCGCGGAGGAATCCTCTTCCGCCGTGGTCAACCTGTCATCCACGCCGGCCGGAAGCTCCAGCGCAAACACCGAGCCCCGGTCTATCTGACTTTCGACGAGGACCACCCCCGCATGCTTGTCGGCGACCGTCTTCACGAAAGCCAGCCCCAGACCCAGACCGCCGGGGTCGGTGCGGTCTTTGCGCGTGAAGCGTTGATAGGGCTGGAACACGCGCGGCAGATCTTGAGCGGCAATGCCTGGACCCTGATCGACGATCCGGCACGACCAGCGCTCGGCATGGCGCGCAAGCTCGACCTGAATGCGCGTGCCGGTGCCGCTGAACTTGATCGCGTTGGTGAGCAGATTGAGCAGTGCGCGCCGCAGCAGATCCTCGTCGCCGTGCACCAGCGCCAGCGCCGCGGTGATCCTGCGCTCGATGGTTTGCTGCTTCTGGTGTGCGAGCGGCCATGATTCGTCGCACACCTCGTGCAGCAACTGCACCAGGTCGAGTTCCACGAAGGTGGCCGGGTCGATCCGGTCGGCGCGTGCCTGATGCAGCATGCCTTCGGCCAGCGCCAGCGCACGGCGTGCGTAGACCCGGATCTGCGCATCGCGCGCGGCCCCGTCGGCTGGTCCACCTGCGGTGATCCCGAAGCCAGCGCCGGGTTCGGTCAGGGCGAGCACGGAGTTGAGTGGTGCGCGCAGGTCGTGCGAGATGAATTGCAGCAGTTGCTCGCGTTCCTGCTCGAGTTGCTTGATCCCGGAGATATCCGACAGCGTGACGATCACGCCCACCACGGCATCGTCGACCAGCGCGTACGGGGCGAAAGTGACCAGCACATGCCGCGCGCCCGGCAAGGTCACCTCCTGCGCCAGAACCGCCTGACCGTCCACGGTCTGCTGGAAGAAGTGCTGCCAGTCGTGGCGCGTGCCCACTTCGTTGCGTGCGATCAGCGACCACATCGGACCACGTTCGCGCTCGTCGTGCCAGGCGAGATATTCGCGCGCGCGCTGATTGGCGAGGATCGGAAAGCCGCTCCGATCGCATACCAGCACGGCGACCGGCAGCCCGGCCAGACTCTGCCGAAAGATGCGGCGCGACTGACGCAACTGTTCGGCGGCAATCTGGGCGGCGGTGAGCCGACGCGCGACGAAGTCGCCCCAGGTCGTCGCGCTTGCCTCGGTCTGGGCGTCTGTGCCGTACAGAGAGACGGTTGCCGGCTCGGGTCCGACCGCCCGCAGCTCGGCGGAGAGAAATCGCATCGCCGCCTCCAGCCTGCGCCAGCTCCACGCGGGATACGCGCTCAGCGCCGCCAGCACCGCTGCACTGGGCGCGATCCAGTAGGCGCGCAGGGTGAGCAGCACGCCCGTTGCCAACACGACGAATGCCATCGCGCCGATGGCCGCGAACAGTGAACCGCGCGGCGACAGCCCCGGCAGCACCAGGACCACGACGAGGATCAGCATCCCCGTGGCAAGCGTACGCGCGAGCGCCGAGGCCTCGCTGATGTCGATGCGATGCGCCACGCCCGCCAGCACGTTCGCCGAGACTTCCACGCCGGGCATCGCGCGCCCGAACCGGGTGGCTGGCGTGGAGAAGACATCGCCCAGCCCCGGTGCTGTCGCGCCGATGAACAGCACCCGACCAGCCAGTTGCGCCGCAGGCACATGGTCGAGCAGGACGTCGACGTATGAAACACGTTGGAAGTGCCCCGGCGGACCAGCATAGGGAATCACGTAGCGCTCCTCGAACGCGCGCGTTACGAACGTAGTGAGCGGATCCGGACGCGATTCGATCGCCATGGGTCGCATCGCACTCAGGTCGAACTGCGGATCGGCGACGCGAAGCACTTCGAGCGCGAAGTGATTACGCGTTATGTCCGGCCCGACCTGGCGCAGATGCGTGCGCCGCACCAGGCCGTCGACGTCGACGTCGATGTTGATGTGCCCCATCGCGGCTGCCGCGCGTGCGAAGGGCGGCGCCGGCACGACTTCACGGGCACCGGCGCTGGCCGGATCGGCATGGATCGGCAGCACGACGCGGCCCTGGCTGGCGATCGCTTCGGCCAGCCGCTGATCGGCGAGCGGATTGTTCGCGTCCTGCTCGGCGAGGATGATGTCCAGACCGATCGCGCGCACGTTGGCAGCGGTGAGCTTGTCGAGCAAGGTGGCGTGCACGGCGCGCGACCATGGCCAGCGCCCGAGCGCCGCCAGGCTCTTCTCATCGATCTCGACGATCACGATGTCGCTCGGTGCCGCACGACGCCAACTGGCCATCGCGATGTCGAACAGCACCAGATCGAGCCGCGCGAAGATCTGCCAGTAGCTCGCGGAGCACGCGCCAATCACCAGCGCCGCGGCTACGACGAGCCAGTCACGGATCAGTGATCGCCGCATCGATGCAGGCGTTGGGCTGCCGTTCTAGAACAGCAGCAACAGCGGCGCCAGGGGCACAAGGTTGATCCACCACGGCGGCGGGGGCTGCGGCACCTCGAACGACTGCGGTGGGGAGAACGCGCCCACGTAGCCGTCGGATTCCGTGGCCTGGATGCGTATCTGATAGCGCCCGGGCTCGAGTTTGCCGAAATCGGCTTCCGGTGTGCGCGTGTTGAGCGATTGCACCAGCACCTCGAAGTTCGGGTCGCGTGCCAGTTGCACCAGGAACGTCTGACTGGGGTCGCCGGCCCAGCTGACCTTCACACGATCGGCGGAGACATCGGGCGCGGCCGGCGCCGGCACCGGAGGAATCGGCTTCAACGTGAACTGACGCGGCAGGCTGAACGGCCCCTGATCGCCGGTTGTGTCGATGGTGGCGACGCGCCAGTGATACTCGCCAGGATTGAGCGGCAACGGGAGCGCGGGTTCACGCACGTCGCGTACGTCACCGCGCAGTGCGCTGAAGGTTGCGTTCGTTGCGATCTGCACCCGGTAGGTCGCATTGGGAATGCTGGTCCAGCTGAGCGTGACGTCGTCGCCGCGCAGCGTGGTGCGATCGTTCGGCGTGGTCTGGAACGGCGGCTCGGGCCGCGCCTTCAGCGTGAACGCGTGGCGGGAGTCGAGCCCTTCGAGTCCCTGAGTGTCGATGCCGCGCACGTTCAGCGCATACTGACCGTCGGGCAGGCCGGGGAAGTTGAACTCTCCGTTCGGGGATGTGCGCGTGATCAGCACCCGTGCCGATTGCGGCTCGACGATCTCACCGCGGTAGCTGCCCGCCTCAGCAACCGGTGGAATCGTGAAGCGGATCACCGGCCGCTCCTGCAGCGTGGGCAACGATTCGACCTGCGGCGCGTTCAGCAATCTGCGTGGCGGCAGCGGCGGCCGATCGCGTTCCACGACCGTTCCGAACCCGGCATTGACCTGCAGCGCCTCGTTTGCACGAGCAGCGGTGGCAGCATCAACGGCGCCATCGAGCACCTCGAGGCGTGCCGCGTCGCCCTGGTCGGTCGATGCGCGAAAGTCAGTCCCGCGAACGCCAAGCACCGCGCTTGGCGTATTGACCTTGAAGCGTGCCGCGTTCTGTAGCTTCCGGATCAGCGCCTGGATCCGGCCCGTCTTCACGTCGATTTCGGTCGTGCTGTAGTCCAGGCCCGGAGCGGTCTGCGAACTGCGCAACTGGATCTCGCTCGATTCGCGCACCCAGATGCGCGAGCCGTCGGCAAGCTGCAGCACGATGCCACCGCCGGTTCCGGTGCGAACGCTCTGGCCGGGCGCGAGCGTCATGCCGGGTGCGAGCGTGGCGCCGTCGAGTTCGGCTTGTCCGTGCGTATCGACGACGCGAATCGGCTCATCCACCAGTTGCAGCCGATCCGCTGGCAGATGCAGCGTCTGACCAGGGGTGAGGCGGTTGATGTTGCGCAACCCATTGCGCTGGCGCAGCCATTCGAGGTTCTCGGCCGAGGCGCCGCCGATGAGCCGCGTGTCGGCAATGCCGATCAGAAATTCGCCGACCTCGACGCGGTAGGGGACACTTGCCTGTGCATGAACGGACGGCTGTTGTGCGCGAGCGAGCGGCGCGAGCAGCATGAGTTGCACGAGCAGCAGAGGCGCGAGTATGCGGACCCTGCCGAACCGCTGGCCTGGAAGTGACTTTGCTGTGCGGATGCTCATGTCGGTCGTTGATTGCCCCCGGCGCATCTTAGCGCTACGCTCGTTCGCCATGGTCCCTGACATTCGCCTCTCGCCGCGACCTTGCGGCGCGCAACGACCGCGCCAGGCTGCATACCCGACGGCAAGCGAGCATGTTGCATCCGTAACGCCATGAAGCGCGAAACCCTCCTTTCGGTGCTGGGCATGGCGGTCATCGCGGCGATTCTGTTCGTTGCGTTTCGCGCGTACCTGCATCCCGACTTTGCGTTGAGCCTGAGCACGCTGATTCTGCTTTGCATGTGAGCCATGGCTGATCACGACACGCTTGCACCCTCGGCGTGGGTGATGCGCTGGGCCCATCTGGTCTCGCGGGGTGCGCGCGTGCTCGATCTTGCGTGTGGTCACGGTCGGCACGCGCGGCTGTTTGCCCGTCGCGGTTGCACGGTCACGGCCGTCGATCGCGATGCGGCCGCACTCGAAGCGCTCGCGGCTATTGGCGGCATTCGCACGCTGCATGTTGACCTCGAACTCGGTCCTTGGCCGTTCGGCGCGGACCAGTTCGACGGCATCGTCGTCACCAACTATCTGTTCCGCCCACGCCTGGGGCTGCTTGCCGAAGCACTGTCCGTGGGGGGCGTACTGATTTACGAGACGTTCATGCTGGGCAACGAGGCATTCGGCCGGCCGCGCAATCCGGAGTTTCTGCTGCGCGAAAACGAGCTGATCGAGGTGTTCGGCGCGTCGCTCACTCCGATCGCTTTCGAGCAGGGGGCGATCCAGGGTCCCAGACCCGCCGTGATCCAGCGCTTTGTCGGTGTCCGCGCGACTCCGGCGGCCCGGGTTGCGCTCGCAAATTGATGGTAGTGCGTTGAATTTGGAATAAAATCGCGAGTTGCCGTCATCGCGCACAAAAAAGGAGCGTACCCATGGGCAAGGGCTATAGCCGCATCACCGGCAGTCTGGTCGCCATCGTCACGCCAATGCTGGAGGATGGACGTCTCGATCTGGTCCGCTTCAAATCGCTGATCGACTTCCATGTTGCCGAGGGCACCGACGGCATCGTCGTGGTAGGGACGACGGGCGAGTCGCCCACGGTCGATTTCGACGAGCACAAGGAGCTGATTCGCGTCGCCGTCGAGCATTCGGCCGGGCGCATCCCGATCGTGGCGGGCACCGGGGCGAACTCCACCGTCGAGGCCATCGAACTGGCCGAGTCCGCGAAGAAGGCCGGCGCCCACGCGAGCCTGTCGGTGGTGCCGTACTACAACAAGCCCACGCAGGAAGGTTTGTATCAGCACTACCGTACCATCGCCGAGAAGGTCGACATCCCGCAGATCGTCTACAACGTGCCCGGCCGCACGGTGGCCGATCTCGCGAACGATACGGTGCTCAGACTGACGCAGGTGCCGGGCATAGTCGGCATCAAGGACGCCACCGCCAACATCGAGCGCTGCACCGACCTGATCCGGCGCGCGCCGAAGGAATTCGCGATCTACAGCGGCGACGACGCATCATGCCTCGCGTTGATCATGCTCGGCGGGCACGGCGTGATCTCGGTGACGGCAAACGTGGCGCCGCGCTTGATGCACGAAATGTGCGTGGCCGCGCTGGCCGGCGAGATGGTCAAGGCACGTGAGATCAACTTCAAGCTGCTCGGCCTGCACATGAAATTGTTCGTCGAGGCCAATCCGATCCCGACCAAGTGGGCCCTGTGGCAGATGGGTCTGATCGAGGGGGGAATCCGGCTGCCGCTCACGCCGATGTCGGCACAGTTTCAAGACGTGGTCCGCGATGCAATGCGTCAGGCGGGCATCGTTGCGCAAAGCGGGCTGCGAGTCATCGAAGGGAAGGGCTGAAGGCGGTGAACGAAAACAATAACGAGCGCCGCCTGGGTGACCACGCAGAGCGCATGATCCCTGTCGAGCGGGTCGCGATCCCTCGATCCGTGCTGAGTGTCGCCATCGTCGTGGCCGTTGCAACGCTCGGTGGCTGCAGTGGCATCGGGGAGTTGCTCTGGGGCAACAAGACCGACTATCGCAACGCCGCGAAGTCGACATCCCTCGAGGTGCCGCCGGATCTCACCCGGCCGGGTCGTGATGATCGCTACGTGGTGCCTGAGACCACCGCACCGGGCGTGACCAGCGCCACGCTGTCCACTTACAACGCCGAGCGGTCCAACGCAGCGAGCCGGACTTCGAATTCGGAAGTGTTGCCGACCAACGATGCGGTGCGCGTCGAGCGCTCCGGGTCGGAGCGCTGGCTGGTCATCAATCAGGATGCGGAAAAGGTGTGGCCGATCGTGCGCCAGTTCTGGGTCGACAGCGGTTTTGCGCTGCGCGTGGAGGACCCGGCCGTCGGCGTGATCGAGACCGAATGGAACGAGAAGCGCGCGCGCGTTCCCGAAGACGGCATTCGCAGTCTGCTTACGCGTGCACTCGGCACGCTGTACTCGACCGGTGAGCGCGATCTGTTCCGTACCCGGCTGGAACGCAGTGCCGACGGCAAGAGCACCGAGGTCTACGTCAGTCATCGCGGCATGGTCGAGCAGATCCTGACCAATCGGCTGGGCAACGAGGGCACGGTGTGGCAGCCGCGTGATCCCGATCCGCAACTCGAAGCGGAGTTCCTGCGTCGGCTCATGGTGCGCTTCGGCGTGCAGGAGGAGCGGGCCAAGGCGCAACTGCCGACGCCGGCTGCCCCGCCCGAACGCGCCAAGCTGGTCGCTGGTACCGACGGGCCGGGCGCCATCGTGCTCGACGAACCGTTCGACCGAGCGTGGCGACGTGTCGGCGTCGTGCTCGACCGCAGCGGCTTCACCGTCGTGGATCGTGACCGTTCGAAGGGGTTCTACTTCGTCCGCTATGCCGATCCGCGCGACGATCAGCCGCAGGAGAAGCCAGGCGTGTTCTCGCGGATCTTCGGGCTGGGTGATGGCCGGCAGATCAGCGCCGAGCAGTATCGTGTGCTGGTGCAGAGTGCTTCGGCCGATTCGAGTCAGATCCAGGTGCTCGACAAGACCGGCGCGGCGGAAAATTCCAGTACCGCCAAGCGCATCCTCAACGTCCTGCATTCGCAATTGAAGTAGCCCGGATCGCGTTGCGCACGTGATCCGGTTCGCCTCCTTGGGCAGCGGCAGCGGCGGCAATGCGCTGATCGTGGAGTCGGGCAGCACGCGTGTGCTGCTCGATTGCGGCTTCGGTCCGAAAGAGCTCGATCGAAGATTGCAGCGCTTCGGGCTGGCGCCGACCGATCTTTCCGGCATCGTCGTCACCCACGAGCATGACGATCACGCGAGCGGCGCGCTGCAGGCATCGGCACGTTACGAAGTGCCCGTATTGCTGACCTACGGCACGCTGCGTGCGATCACCGAAGGCAAGGACGCCGAGAAGGCGCAGTCCAAGGCGACCATCACGGTGATCGACGGGCACTCACCGTTTCTGCTTGGCGACCTCGAGATGTTTCCGTTTCCCGTCCCGCACGATGCGCGCGAGCCGGTGCAATACGTATTCGGCGATGGCGAACATCGGCTCGGCGTGTTGACCGACATCGGCGCACCGACGCGTCATGTCGAACGGATGCTGTCGGGGTGCGACGCCCTGGTGCTGGAATGCAATCACGACGTCGAAATGCTGGCGCGTGGACAGTACCCGCGCTGGCTCAAGGAGCGAATCGGCGGTGCTTTCGGCCATTTGGCCAACACGCAGACCGCCGAACTCGTCGCCAGCCTGGATTGTTCGCGGCTGCAGCACCTGGTTGCGGCCCATCTGAGCGCCTCGAACAACACGGCAGATCTGGCACGGGCGTCACTTGCCGAAGCATTGGGGTGCGCGGCTGACTGGATCAGTGTGGCCGATCAGGATTCCGGATTCGACTGGCGCGAAATCCGGTAGCTCGTCTGCGAGGGCTGCCGCGAGCAGGCACAAAAAAGCCGGCAGTGCGCCGGCTTGTCTGCGTACGGCCTGAACCGAGGCTTCGCTACTTCTTCATCGCGTCCATCGCCGACTTCGCGGTGTCTTGCGCTTTTTCCATTGCGGCCTTGGCTGCGTCACCCGCAGCTTCGGTCGCGGACTTCATCGCGTCCTTGGCCGCATCCTTGGCTGCATCCATCGCGCCTTTAGCGGCGTCGCCCGCAGCCTGCGCCGCACCACCCGCTGCATCCTTCGCCGCCTCGACGGCACCCTTCGCGGCATCGACTGCGCCCTTGGCAGCATCCGTCGCGGTCTGTGCGGCACCGCTTGCGGTGTCCTTCGCGGCCTCGACAGCACCCTTTGCGGCGTCCGCGGCACCCTTCGCAGCGTCAACAGCCGCTTTCGCCGCATCCGCAGCGGCGGCGGCTGGCGCCGATGGAGCAGATGAAGACGAGGCGGGCGTGGGTGCTTCGGTCTTACCGCAGGCGATCAAGCCGGCGGCGATCAACACGGAAGCGGTAGTCAGAACGAGCGAGCGATTCATTGTTTGAGGCTCCAGGAGGGAATCTTGAAGGGAAG
>CADECO010000027.1:14217-19374 GCA_902825905.1 uncultured beta proteobacterium | reverse complement strand
ACCGCACCACGCGGATGGGACTGCGCCGCGCGCCGAACCACACGGTCATCGTCAGCCAGCACGAAGCAATCCTGCGCACGCGAAGCCTCGCCCTGCGTCTGACGCGTCTCGATCTGCGAGGCATGGAAGGCGATCAGCTTGAGAAATCGCGGTGCGGACCGTTCCAGGTGTCCGGGTTCGTGGATGGCGACGAGCAGTTTGTTGTTCGGGTGACGATGCAGGAATGTCTGCAATCGCTCGACGCGCTCGGCGCTGTTGAGGTCGAGCGCGGCGGCATCGGCGTCGAAAATCCGCAGAGTGCGCTCGACCTGGTCGATCAGCCGATCGAAGGCATCGCGATACTCCGCACGCAGCGTAATGATCTGCCGGCGTGGTTGTTGGTCCTCGCGCGAATTCGGAAGATCCGCTCGCGAATTCGGAAGGTCCGCTCGCGAATTCGGAAGGTCCGCACGCGAATTCGAAAGGTCCTCGCGCGAATTCGGAAGGTCCGCTCGCGAATTCGGAAGGTCCGCACGCGGACCGGGCTGATCTGCGGAAGTGTCGTGGTTGCTCACGCGTCGACGCCGAGGTGGATCCAGCCGAAACGATACCAATCGTAGACGAGCGCGGCGGTCGCTCCGGCGCGGAAGCGGGCACTGTGCAACACGCGTGCATCGGCCAGGCGCCGCAGCATGTGCAGGTCGACACGGGTAGGACGAAGGTGCTCGCCGTTGACGAACACATCATTGCCCCGGTACAGCATGAGCGAACGCGGATCGAGCCGCATGCCGATCCGCGCCACGCGTTGGCGAAACCGTCCGGAACTCATCGGTGCCTCGGGCGGCGTGAACGCGATCGTCGGCTTCGGTGTGGACAGGTGCACACCGAGCGAAGCGACCACATCGACAGTGCGGACGCGCTGGCGTGCGATCAGTGCACTGGTCCGAGCAATCATCGCAGTCGGGATGCGTCCCGGTGCTCGCGTAGGCGACAGCCCGGGATCAGCATAGCGGCCGGGCGCCGGATGATGCTCATTCATGTAGTCGCCGTACGCGGCCAGCAACTCCTCGTGAGCGGGCGCGCGAAAGCCGATCGAATAAGTGAAGCACGCATCGATTGCGGTGCCTTCGTGCGCGATGCGCGGCGGCAGGTACAGCATGTCGCCGGGCTCGAGCAGATGCGTTTGCTCTGCGCGAAACCGCTTGAGGATCTTCAGCGGAGCGGCGGGATCGAGGCTCAAGTCGTCTTGTGCGCTGAGTCGCCAGCGCCGGCGACCGGCGCCTTGCAGCAGAAAGACGTCATAAGAATCGAAATGCGGTCCGACACCGCCTTGCGGGGCGGCGTAGCTCACCATCACATCGTCGAGGCGGGCGTGCGGAACGAAGCTGAAGCGTTGCAACAGCGCTTGCGCGGCGGGCACGAAGTAGTTCAGCCCTGACACGAGCAGCGTCCAGCGAGTCGGTGGCAAGGCGCGCCAGATGCGTGCATTGAACGGGCCGTGTTCGAGCTGCCAGCCTGCATCAGTGCGCAGGATCAGGCGCGACTCGACATCGTCGCGTGTGGCAAGACGCTGCATGGACGCAAGATCGACGATCTGCGTGGCTGCGGCGAACGCGTCGCGAATCAACAGCGGGTGCCTGTGCCAGTGACGGCGCAGGAATGCCGGGGGTGTCCATGTTCCCAGCGGCGCGCGCATGCGCTCAACGGGTGCGCCCGCGTGTTGCGGGGCACGAAAAGAACCGCTTGTCGAACGCTGCAATTCTTGGTTTGATTGACGCGGCATGACACAGAACAGAAATCACTTTCGCCGAGGATAGTCCACGTTATCGTAACGCTCACGATCGCCTATGTTGCGCGCGGGACAATCAGCACCGCTCTTTACTCTGCCGAACGCCGATATGGAAGACGTCGAATTGGCGCGCTTCAAGGGTCGGCGCAACGTCGTGCTCTACTTCTATCTGCGCGACGGTAGTCCGGCCTGCACGCAGCAGGCGGTCGAATTCAGCGATGCGATTGACAATTTCGAGCAGCTCGATACCGCCGTGCTAGGTGTCTCGCCCGACGATTGCCTGAAGCACGCCGACTTTCGTGATCATCACGGCATCGCGGTCGATCTGCTCTCCGACACCGATTGCACGGTATGCCGGCAATATGGGGTGTTGCAGCCCCGCGACGTCAACGGCACGATCCATCATGCGATCCAGCGTTCCACGTTCGTCATCGACAAGAAAGGCACGATCCGCCATGCGTTGTACGGCATCCATCCGCGCGGGCATGCGCGCGAAGTGCTGCAACTGCTGACCCGGCTATGAATGTCGCGCGCGATCATGTGGTGGGCATCGAGCTCGAACTGTGGGACGTCCACGGCAATCTGCTCGATCGATCCGAGGGCGCATCGTTGTACCTGCATGGCGGCTACGATGGCGTGTTTCCTGCGGTCGAGGCCGCGCTGGAAGGCAAGGCGGTCGGTGAGCAGATCGAGGTCACGCTCGAGCCGATCGATGCGTTCGGCGAGTACGACGAGAATCTGGTCCAGCTCGAGCCGCGCGACCGGTTCCCACAGGAGCTCGAGGTCGGCATGCAACTCGAAGGCCTGCCCGACGATGCCCCCGAGGACGCCGAGGGCGGGATCTACACGGTCACCGATATCGCCGATGAAGTGGTCGTCGTCGACGGCAATCATCCGTATGCCGGGATCGCGGTGAAGTTTCTGTGCAAAGTGGCTTCGGTGCGCACCGCTACGCCCGATGAGATCGAGCAGGGCGTGCCCGACGATCCGAGTGGTGGATTGCTGCGCGTTGCGCCCTAATCGTCGGGCCAATCCGACGGAGCGTTCTGGTATACGGGCCGGTTAGGCGCGAGCTTGTTCGCGCCGAAGCTGCTCCGATTCAACGCTCCCTGCCTCAACCGGCGCTAGAACAATGCCCAACATCGCGACGCTTCTGCTGCACGGACTCACGATGATCATCGTCGTGGCCATCGCCGGCACGCTGCTGGTCTGGTTCGTCCAAGACATCACCCAGAAAAAACACTCGGTGCTGCGCAACTTCCCGGTGATCGGGCGGCTGCGCTACTTCTTCGAGAATCTCGGCGAGTACTTTCGACAGTACTTCTTCCTGAACGACCGGGAGGAGATGCCGTTCAATCGCGCGACGCGCTCCTGGGTCTATCGGCTGGCCAAGGACGAGGGCGGCGTGATCGGCTTCGGCTCGACGTACAACCTCGACGAACCCGGCGCGCTGATCTTCGTGAATGCCCCTTACCCGGTGCTCGAGGATGAACGCGTTCCGACGCCGGCATTGGTGATCGGCGAGGGGTACTGCGAGCATCCGTTCGTCGCTCGATCGCTGGTGAACATCAGCGGTATGAGTTACGGCGCCATCTCGGCGCCTGCGGTGCGCGCGTTGTCGCGTGGCGCGCGCGAAGCGGGTTGCTGGCTGGATACCGGCGAGGGCGGTCTGTCGCCGCACCATCTGGAGGGAGGTTGCGACGTCATCATGCAGATCGGCACGGCCAAATACGGCGTGCGTGACGCGCATGGGAGTCTGTCGGACGAACGTCTGCGCGAGATCGCCGCGCACGAGTCGGTGCGGGCATTCGAGATCAAGCTCTCGCAGGGCGCCAAGCCGGGCAAAGGCGGCGTATTGCCTGCCGCTAAAGTCACCGACGAGATCGCGCGCATTCGCGGCATTCCCGCCAGCCGCGACTCGATCAGCCCGAATCGGCATCTCGATATCGCCAACGTCGAGCAGTTGCTCGATCGCGTGGCGCACATCCGTGACGTCACCGGCAAGCCGGTGGGCGTGAAGACCGCCGTGGGTGGCTGGGTGTTTGCGGCTGACCTGTGCGAAGCGATTCAGCGTCGGGGTTTGGAATTCGCGCCCGATTTCCTCGTGATCGACGGCGGCGAGGGTGGATCAGGGGCGGCGCCGCAGGCCCTCGCCGATCACGTCGCGCTGCCGATTGCGGAAGCGCTGCCGCGGGTCGTCGATGCGCTGCTCGAGGCCAATCTGAAGCACCGGATTCGCGTCGTCGCCTCGGGCAAGCTGGTGACGTCGGCCAAGGCAGCCTGGGCCTTGTGCGTCGGTGCCGATTTCGTCAATACGGCACGCGGGTTCATGTTCGCGCTGGGATGCATCCAGGCGCTACGCTGTCATCAGAATACCTGTCCAACCGGCGTGACCACCCACAATCCGCGGTTGCAACGAGGTCTGGTCGTGGAGGAGAAGTATCTGCGCGTCGCGAACTTCGCGGCGGCGATGAACAAGGAGATCGACATGATCGCCCACTCCTGCGGCTGCCGGCATGCGCGCGAACTCAAGCGCGAGCATGTGCGCGTGGTGCAAAGCCCGGGGCGCAGCGTGGCGGCCTCGACGCTGTATCCGTATCCGGGCTCGCAGGTGCAATGGGTGACGGCGCGGCGCGAGCGCGACCTTGGCGTTGCGACGGCACCCTGATCGCTCCGGCGAAGCATCTGGTTCCCCGGATGCTTCGCTCGGACGTTTCGCTTTTCGCTCAGACGTTCCGTCCCTCGAACAGCGCGCGGCATTTGGCGAGTACCAGGTCACCGGTTGAGCGGCCGAGATCACGCCCGCGCAGGTCACCGTTTTCGAAGTGGATGCCGCCGTAACGGCGCGACATTCCCGCTGAAGCGGCAGCTTCAGGCAGCGAATTCCATACGAAATTGATATCCCGCGTCGGGGTCGTGTTGCCTTCGACACCGATCGCATAGGCCTTGACCGTGCCGGTCAGGCGAATGCCGTCGCTCGCGCGAATGCCGCCGATGACCGACGCGCTGGCCTGACTGAACGTGCTGTGGCCGGACACGAACTCGGGAAACGGTGGCGTCGGGTTGGTCGTACGCTGAAAAGGGCGCCAGTTCTGTCCGAGGATCTACTGCGTCCCCTGGCCGGTGCCCGCCCACGCGCGAATCCACTGGTTGCGGAACTGATGGCGAATCGTGGAGATCGGTCGCACCGCATCGTAATAGCGCTTGGAGTCCCACGCGGCGATGCTGGCATCGAGCACGGCCTGGCCGGTGCCGAAGAACAGCTTCACGTCCTTGTCGAGCGTGTTGCGATCGTTGATCGAAACCTTCTCGGCGATCTCGATCCATTGTCCGGGCGGTGACACCGTTCCGGGGTTGGCGGCCCAGAAATCGACCAGCGATTTGGTCGT
>CADECO010000027.1:7290-14117 GCA_902825905.1 uncultured beta proteobacterium | reverse complement strand
CGCTGCAGACCGGGCAGGGTGAATGCGGCGATGCCGTCGTAGGCTGCCCACGCGTTGTAGATCGCTTCGTTGACCATCGAGCAGGCGCGCGCGGCGATCGTCGCCTGCGTGCGGGTCGCGGCGATTGCGCCAGTCAGTGCGCGGTTCCAGTGAACCACGACGGAAACCGATGGGGCGGTCTGCGCACGGGCGTAACCGCCGAGCGAGAACACGGCGGTTACGGCCGTGGTGTGCTTCAGAAATGATCGGCGTTTCAAGGCTGCTCCTGTTTTGTTTGTAAGCAGCCAGCAAGCGCGACGACACGACCGACCTTACTGGTCGGTGCGAGCCGCTCGGCATCGATCAACGTCCGGTAGCCCCCACCAGCCTCCCACCAGCGTTGCGATCGTCCGCGATCCTTGTACGTCCGACGCGGAGTGTCGTGGACGAGATTATTCTTTGCACTCCTTTGCGTTCGAGCCGTTGGGCGGCGCAGGTGCACCGTTCGTAGTCGATAGACAACCGCCTACGCTGTCATGAGGCGTCCTTGGCTCAGTTCCACGCGACGCTGGTGATATGCCGCCACCTGCGAGCGGTGGGCGATGCTGATGAGTGCTGTCCCCGGCAACTGCTCGTTCATCAGTTGATAGAGCCTGGCTTCGGTGGGCTCGTCGAGTGACGCGGTCGCTTCATCGAGAAACAACCAGTCCGGCTTGGCAAGCAACGCGCGCGCGATCGCGACCTTCTGCTGCTCGCCGCCGCTTAGGGTCATGCTCCAGTTGCGCGATTCGTCGAGCCGGTCGACGAACAGTTCCATCCCGACGGCACGCAACGCCACTTCGATCTCAGCGGGTTCGATGGTGTGCGCTTCGGCGGGGTAAGCCACGGCAGCACGTAAGGTTCCGATCGGCAGGTAGGGCTTCTGCGGCAAGAACATCACTCGTGCGTTCGCGGGGATGGTGATCTCGCCCTTGCCGTAAGACCAGATGCCAGCAATCGCGCGAAAGATCGTGCTCTTGCCGCTGCCGGAGGGGCCCTGGATCAGCACCCGTTCGCCCGGTTCAACGCGCAGAGTTGCCTGGGTGAGAAGACTTCGTCCGTTCGGCAGGGCGAGCTGCAGATCGTTTGCGCTGAGCACGCGTGTGGTACCGGCGCTGTGCTTGATCGGGGGTGCGTTCTGCGCCTCGTCGTTGGCCGACACAAGCGCATGGTGGAAGGTGAGCAGCCTGTCGACGCTGGCCTTCCAGCTCGCCAGGCTCGAGTAGCTCTGCACGAACCACGACATCGAGCTTTGCACGGTGCCGAAGGCATCGGCAATCTGCGTGAGCGTGCCTAGCTGAATCGCACCGGAGAAGTAGCGGGGCGCGGCGACGAAGTACGGGAAGACCACGGCGATCTGCGAATAGCCGTTGGTCAGAAAGTTCAGTCGCATGGTGGCGCGCATGATGTGCCACCAGTTGGTACGGATCCCCTCCACGCGCTCCTCCAGGTTGGCGCGTTCGGCGCGCTCGCCGCGATAGAGCGCGATGCCCTCGGCGTGCTCGCGCATGCGCACCAGGCTGAAGCGCAGGTCTGCCTCGTAGCGCTCCTGGCGGAAATTAAGCCCGATCAGCGGGCGGCCGACGTGATAGACGAACACCGAGCCGACGATCGCGTACAGCAGCGCCGCCCACACCATGTAGCCGGGGATGACCCACTGACGCCCGGCCCATTCGAACTCGATCGCTCCCGACACGTTCCACAGGATCACCACGAACGACACCAGCGTCACGACCTGTTGCAGCAGATCGAGCGTCAGGGCGAGTGTGGTGGAGGTGAACGAGCGCAGATCGTCGGCGATGCGCTGGTCGGGGTTGTCGGTGCCGCGCGCATCCTGCTCGAGTCGGTAGTACACCTGATTGCCCAGCCATTCTCCGAGGTACTGGCGCGTGAGCCAGATCCGCCAGCGCATCTCGAGCATCTGCCGCAGATAGACGCGCACCACGGCCACGAGGATGAACACGGCCGCGATTCCACAGAAGCGAACCAGGAGTGAGAAGAACGCCTGGGAGTCCTTTTCCTGAATCGCGTTGAAGAACTGGCGGTTCCAGTCGTTCAGCACCACCGACAGATACACAATGAAGAGCGATATCGACACGATCGCGACCAGCAGCGACCAGGCACGCAGCTTTTCCTCGGACTGCCAATACGGCTTGGCCAGTTGCCACACTCGCTTGAGGAAGGTACGGCCTTGAATCAACAGCGATGGTGCCATCGTGATTCGCTCCGAATGGATGGTTCGTGTGGTGCGGGCGGCTGTGTGCGGCAGCCGCTGATCGCCTCGGCTTTTGCGCGCCGACGCTTGGCCAGTCGGGCGCTTTCGGCGCTATCTGGACGGTGCACTGTCGTCGTCGGCGCGCTGGTTGATCAACTTGCGCGCCGCGTCAGCGAGTTCCGTTGCGGTGAGTCCGATCGGTCCGATTCCTGCGGTGGCACATGCATCGCCGGCGGCACCATGCAAATGCACGCCCGCCGTCAACGCTTGTTCGGCACTCAGACCCTGCGCGAGCAGTGCGCCGATCAGACCGGTGAGCACGTCGCCCATGCCCGCCACCGCCATGCCGGCGTGGCCCGATCGATTGATCCACCAACGGCCATCAGGTACGGCGAGCACGCTACCGTTACCTTTGAGAACGACGCCGGCATTGAATCGCCGCGCCAGCGTCCGCGCAGCTTGCACGCGATCGGCCTGGACCGCTGTAACCGACTGGCGAAGCATCCGCGCGGCTTCTGCCGGATGGGGGGTGAGCAGGCTGGGTGCGGATCGCGCCGCGAGTGCATTCGCCAACGCTTCGTTTGCTCCGATCAGGTTGAGCGCGTCGGCGTCGAGCACGAGCGGAACGTCCGTGCGTAGTGCGCTCGCGAGAAGTTCTCGTGCATTCGCGCCCGTTCCCATGCCAGGGCCAACCGCCAGTGCGTCAACCTGTGGATCCGGAAAGAAGCGCGCGGCGGGGCGAATCATCAGTTCGGGCTGCGCCACATCGAGCGTGAACGGCGTATCGGCGAGCAATCCGAGAAAGACCTTGCCGACACCGGACTTGATCGCTGCGCGACCGGCAAGCACGGCGGCACCGACCATGCCGGTCGTGCCGCCGATGACGGCGAGCGTGCCAGCGCGACCTTTGTGGAAGTTCTGCGGTCGGGCGACACGAACCGGGTCGAGCGCGCGAGCGTCGAGTGCATGGCCGCTCGCGCCGGCGAAGTAACCGGCATCGAGGCCGAGGGTGTCGCAAGACAGCTCCCCGCAATGGTCCGGACCATCGAGCGTGAGTAGGCCGGGCTTTAGCGCGATGAACGTGATCGTGTGGCTCGCGCGGACGGCAATGCCGGGCACCGCACCGGTGTCGCCGTTCACGCCGCTTGGAATATCGAGCGCGAGCGTCGGTGCGCCAGCCGCATTGATCGCTTCAATCGCTTTGACGTATTCGCCCTGGGGGGCGCGTGAAAGTCCGATGCCGAACAATCCGTCCACCACCAGCGACCAGCGTCGGGTGGTCGGGATCGCATCGAGCAATGTGCCGCCGGCGGCGTGCCACTTTGCCAATGCGCGCGCAGCGTCCGCTGGAAGCTTGCCCTGATCGCCCAGGAACACGACATCGACTGCATGAAAGCCTTGACGCAAGTGCGTCGCCACTTCGAACGCATCGCCGCCATTGTTGCCAGGCCCGGCCACCACCAGGACCGGCAGTCCGCGACCGTCCGCAATGCGCGTTGCGAGCTTGGCAGCGGCCAACCCGGCGCGATCCATCAAACGGGACGTCGGATCCGCAGCGTGTGCGCGGTTTTCAATTGCGCGCAGCTCGGCGCTCGTGAGCACCGGCGCGAAGCCTGCGGATCGTGATCGGGCGGGCGCGTGTGCCATGGTCGAAGCGGAACGGTCGAGCGCCGTTACTTGCGCGAGGGGATGACCAGATCGGGCAGCCAGGTCACGATCTGCGGAAACGCGATGATCAAGGCCAGCCCGAGCAGCATCATGAAGAAGAATGGAATGGAGGCACGCGCGACGTAGGTGCTGTCACGCCCACTCATCGTCTGCAGTACGAACATGTTGAAGCCGAGCGGAGGGGTCACCTCGGCAATCTCGACCAGCAGGACGATGAAGATGCCGAACCAGATCAGATCGAAGCCGGCCTTCTCGACCATCGGCAACACGATCGAGGTGGTGAGCAGGATCATCGAGATGCCGTCGAGCGCGGTGCCCAGCAGCACGTAGATGAACGCCAGGCACGTGATGAGCAGATACGGATTGGGGTTGAGGGCCGCGACCCATTCGGCAAGAGCGCGCGGAATGCCGGTGAAGCCCATGCACACCGACAGGAACGCCGCGCCGCCGAGGATGAACATGATCATGCAGGACAGGCGCGTCGCCCCCATCAGGCTCGACCAGAAGGTTTCGCGTGTGAGCGTGCCGCTCCACCAGGCGATCGCCAGCGCGCCGACCACGCCGAATGCCGCCGACTCGGTGGCGGTCGCCCAGCCAAGAATCATGACGACGATGATGAACACGATAAGCAGCAGGCACGGAATGAGATGCCGGCTGCGCTGCAATCGCTCGGCGAAGCTCAGCCGCAGCGTCTCCTTCGGCGTCTTGTCCGGATTGAGCAGGGACCAGATGATGATGTAGCCGGAGAACAGCGCCATCAGCAGAAAGCCCGGGAGAAATCCGGCCAGGAAGACCTTGAGGATCGACACTTCGGCTGCGACCGCGTACACGACCATGATGATCGAGGGCGGCAGCAGAATGCCGAGCGTTCCCGCGCCGCAGAGCGAACCCAGGCAGGTCTTCTCGTCGTAGCCGCGTTTCTTCAGCTCAGGCAACGCCACCTTGGCGATGGTCGCGCAGGTGGCGGCCGATGAGCCCGATACCGTGCCGAAGATGCCGCACGCGAGGATGTTCACGTGCATCAGCCGGCCCGGCAGCCAGCCCAGCCACGGCGACAATCCCTCGAACATCTCTTCGGAAAGCCGGGTTCGATAGAGGATCTCGCCCATCCACACGAACAGCGGGAGCGCGGCGAGATTCCACGAAGCGGCGGTGCTCCAGAACGCCTGGAACAGGCTGACATCCGGCGGGGAATTGGTGAACAACGCCAGCCCGAGCCAGGCCACACACGCCAGCGCGATCGCGATCCACACGCCGCCCAGCAGCAGCACGAACAGCGCCGCGATGAGGACTGCCGATACGATCAGCAGGCTCATGCCATTTCCGAGAAATCACCCTTGCGGATGCGTTCTTCTTCGGCAATCTGGTAGGAGGGTTTCTCGCGGCGCAGCACGGTCACGTATTCGTCCACGACCGCGATGAAGAACACCAGCACGCCGAATACGAACGTCAGCTGCGGAATCCATAGCGGCACGCGCAACAGGCCCTGCGCGAGTTCGTTGATCTGCCAGCTTTCGATCACGAAGCGCACGACCGACCAGAGCATGTACGCGAGGAATGCGACGGTGATGGTCAGCGCGAACACCTCGAAGCGCCAGCGCGTGGCGGGCGCGAGCTTGTCGAGCACCAACCCCATGCGCACCAGTTCGCCGCGGCGGAAGGTATGACCCAGCGCGAGAAACGCGGCGGCCGCGCACAGCCACGCGGTGATGTCGTCGGCGCCGCGCAGCAGCACGCCCGCTTCGCGGCCGATCACCTGCGCAAGCATGACTACGCAGGTGCCCGCCAGGCACAGCGCGGCCATCGCGCCGCTCACGTCATAGAGTCGATCGAGGGTGCGGCGCATGGAGCCGAAACGGCGATCTATTTGGCGCGATAAGCCTTGATCATCGCGTCACCGTCAGCGCCCGCCTTCTTCAGCCACTCGCTGAGCATCGTCTCGCCGACTTTCATCAACGCCGCCTTCATTGCAGCGTCCGGTTCCGAGACCGTCATGCCGTTGTCGGCGAGCGACTTGTTGCCCATGCCCTCGCGTTCCTGGCTCAGCTTCCAGCCGCGCTCCTCGGCCGTGGAGGCCAGCCCTTGTACCGCCTTGCGTGTCGCCTCGGGCAGGCGCTGGAAGGCGCGTTCGTTGACGACGACGACATTGCGCGGATGCATCGCGGCGGTATTGGTGTAATGCTTGGTGTACTCCCACGCCTTGAACGCCACGCCGGTGGCCGACGACGTGATCATTGCCTGCACGGTGTTGGTCGCGAAGGCCTGCGGAATGTCGGTGGCCTGGACCACGGTTGGACTGGCGCCGAGCAGTTCGGCCAATCGTGCGGTTGCGGCGCTGTACGTGCGGAACTTGCTACCCTTGAGCTCGTCGATGCTCTTGAGCGGGGTCTTCGTGTACAGCCCTTGGCCGGGCCAGGCTATGGAGTAGAGCAGCCGCAGGCCGCGGCCTTGCAGGCGCTTCTCAAGATACGGCTTGTGTGCCGTGTAAAACTTCCAAGCCTGGTCGTACCCGACCGCCACGAACGGAATGTTGTCGATCTCGAACATCGGGTCTTCGTTCGAGAATTGACCAAGCAGGAACTCGCCGATGTTCACCTGTCCGGTCGACACCGAGCGCAGGATGTCCGGATGCTTGATCAGCGACTGGCCGCTGTGCACCACGATCTCGAGCTGGCCGTTGGTGGCTTTCTTGATCTCGTCGGCCAGCTGGCGGATGTTCTGAGTGTGGAATTCGCCGTCGACGTAGGGCGTGGGCATGTCCCACTTGGTCTGGGCGTTGACGGTTCCGTACCCGATGAGGGAAACGGCCAGGCTCAGCGCGACGATGGTTGATCGCGAACGCATGCGCGGACTCCTCGAAAAAAGAGCGCGTAGGGTAGCGGTATTCGCCCGCGCCCTCAATGATCGCGACCGGCCTCGTTTCAGG
>CADECO010000027.1:3718-7190 GCA_902825905.1 uncultured beta proteobacterium | reverse complement strand
TATTCGTTCAGGCGAGCAGTGCGGTGACGTGCTCGGCAATGGCTAGCGAGGCTGTGAGCCCGGGTGACTCGATGCCGAACAGATGCACCAGCCCGCGCACGCCATGATCGGCCGGGCCGGCGATCACGAAATCCTTCGCCGCCTCGCCCTTGGCTTGGATCTTGGGGCGGATCCCGGCGTAGCCAGGTTGCAACTGCCCGTCGCGCAAATCGGGCCAGTAGCGGCGGATCGCCGCATAGAAACTGTCGGCGCGGCGCAGGTCGACGTCGTAGCTGATCGCGTCGATCCACTCGACGTCCGGACCGAAGCGTGCCTGTCCGGCCAGATCGATCGTCACGTGCACGCCTAACCCCGCCGCTTCGGGGACCGGATACACCAGCCGCGAAAACGGCGAACGTCCGGCGAGCGTGTAGTAGTTGCCCTTGCAGTAGTAGCTGGGCGGGACGTGCGCCGCGGGAAAATTCTGCAGCGTGCGGGCGAGCGCCTGCGCGTGAATGCCGGCCGAGTTGACGACCGTGTTGGCGCGGATGGTCATCGGCTCGGCACCGCCCACATCGAGCTCGATGCCGTCGTCGCGGATCCGACCCGATCCGACCGGCGAGTTGAAGGCGATCATCGCGCCGTGGTCTTCGGCTTCGCCTTGCAACGCGAGCATGTACGCGTGACTGTCGATGATGCCGGTCGACGGGGAGAACAGTGCGCCGACGCAGTACACCGCCGGCTCCATCGCACGAACCTCGGCCGGCGCGAGCGGACGCAGATCGGGAACTTCATTTGCGGCCGCCTGCGCGCGGATCTTGTCGAGCGTGCCCAGCTGTTCGGCACTGGTGGCGACGATCAGCTTGCCGCAGTTGGCGTGGGCGACGCCGCGCTCCTCGCAGTAGCGGTAGAGCAGATGTTTGCCCGCCACGCACATGCGCGCTTTGAGCGAGCCGCGGTCGTAGTAGATGCCGGCGTGGATGACTTCGGAGTTGCGTGAGCTGGTCTCGGTGCCGATCGCATCGGCAGCTTCGAGCACGATGACTTCGCGCCCCGACAAGGCCAGCGTACGGGCGAGCGCCAGGCCGACGACGCCGGCACCGACAACGATGACGTCAGTGGATTCCAAGATCGATCAGGAACGGGAGAGGGACCGGCGAATTCTATGGGATGCGCGGCTCAGCGCAGCACCAGGACCGTTCCGGCCACGACCAGGATTGCGCCAAACAGCATGCCCGCCGTGATGTTCTCGCCCAGGAAAAGCGACGCCCACAGAATTCCGAACACCGGAATGAGATAGGTGACCGTAAGCGCGCGGGTCGGGCCGAGATCACGCATCAACCGGAAATAGAGCATGTACGCAACGCCACTGCAGAGCACGCCGATGGCCAGGAGCGCACCGATGACAGGCCAGGTCGTAAGCGCAATCGGTGGGGCGAGCACGGCTTGTCCAATTGCAAGCGGTGCGATCAGCACGCCAGCAGCCAGTTGTGTGCCGGCAGCGGAGTGGAGCGGCTGGATCTTCTTCGCATGGCGGCGGATCAGCACGCCCGCCCAGCCGTAGCAGACGGTCGCGAGCGTGCAAGCGAGAATGCCTGCGGTCGCGGTGAGATCGAGTTCGATCGGACCGATCCGGCTCATCAGAATCACACCGGAGAGTCCGAGCAGAATGCCAACTACCTTGCGTCGCGTGAGCGCCTCGCCATCGCACCACCACAAGAACAGCGCACCGAATAGCGGCGCCAACGCGTTGATCACGGCCGAATACGACGCGGGGATCCACAAGGCCGCGTACGAGAACAGAATGAAGGGAACGCCGGAATTGACCAGTCCGATCAGGGCGAACGTTCGAGTGCGGCCGCGCCAGGGCATCGACTCACCGCGCATGGCCAGAAACAGCACGATGCTCGCCGCACCGATGAACAGTCGCAAATCGGCACCGACGACCGCGCCTGTCGCCGGCGAGATGATCCGCATGAAGAGAAACGAGCCGCCCCAGATCGCCGCCAGGGCGATGAGGCGCGCGAAATCAGCCAGATGCATGGTCGACGCGATCGAGGCCCTCGTGTCGGAGCAGCCAGCGCTTGCGCTCGAGGCCGCCGGCATAGCCCGTCAATGAGCCGTCGCTGCCGATGAGTCGATGGCAAGGCACCGCGATCGCGATCGGATTGAGCGCGTTGGCACGGCCGACCGCGCGCGCGGCGTGTGGTGCGCCGAGCCGTTTGGCTTGGTCCATGTACGTGGATGTCGCGCCGGGTGGCACTGTGCGCAACGCTTGCCACGCTTTTTGCTGAAACTCTGTTCCGTGCATGGCGAGCGGTACCTGCTGCAAGGCGTCTGTCTGCCCGAGGAAGTAGCGACGAACCGCGCTGCTCAGCCCTGCCGGGTCGCGCGTTGGTTCGGTCGCGACCTGACCAACGCGCTGCTCCAGCAGGCGGTGCATACGCTCGGTGCAATCGGCGAAATCGAGCGCAATCAGGGCACGGCCTTCAACCACGATCAGCACGCGTCCGATGGGCGTATCGATCTGGTCGATCGCGAGAGCCAACAGCGATCGCCCGCGCACTTTCAGCCTCCCGAGACCGGATCGGCCGTCCACAGCAGCATCGCCGCGTAGGCACGCCAAGGACGCCACCGCTCGGCGATGGTCTGCAGTTCCTTGGCGCCTACTTCGCGCTTCGCCAGCCGGCTGTATGCACGCATCAGGCCGAGATCGGCGGCGGGAAAGGCGTCGGCATGCCGCAGCGCGCGCATCGCGATGTAGTGCGCCGTCCATGCGCCAATGCCAGGCAACCGTTGCAGTTCGCTGATCGCCTGATCGGGATCGGGCCAGCGCTCGAACAGCCTGGGGTCTTCGTCGAGATGCTGTGCCAGTCCGCTGATCCATTTGGCGCGCGTGCGGATGAGTCCGATCGCGGTGAGCCTGGCTCGGGCCAGTCGTCGCGGGGCGGGGAAGGTCCGTACCAGTGTGCCTTGCTCGTCTGCGCCGGGCGACAGCGGCTCGCCGTACTTGATCACCAGGCGCGCGGCGAATGTGGTTGCCGCTTTTACGCTCACCTGCTGGCCGAGGATGGCGCGCACCGCCAGTTCGAACGGATGCCACGCGCCGGGAATTCGCAGCCCACGATGCCGGTTGATCAACGGACGCAGCACGGTATCCTTGGCCAGCGTTGTAGCGATCACCACAGGATCGCGATCGGTATCCAGAAAACGCCGCGCTTGTGCGAGCGTTGCGTCTCGAGCGCGTTCGGTTGCGCCGTGCAATGCCAGGTCGAGATGCGTTCTGTCGGGTTTGGATGCGACGCTGACGATCACCGGACCATGTTCGGTCTGCACCGCGCGCCGATAAGATTCCCCGTGGACTTCCTCGATCCCCGGGAAGGCACGTGGTCCGATGAACGCCAGCAGCGAATCGAATCGGTAGGGCGGGACGATCGGCAATTGCGCTGTCGCAGCAGCGTTGGTGCTCATGGATGGAGCATACGTGAGGCGT
>CADECO010000027.1:0-3618 GCA_902825905.1 uncultured beta proteobacterium | reverse complement strand
TGTCGGAAAACCCCGAGCACTATCGCGACGCGGCGATTGCCGGCATTCGTCTGATGCTCGATGTGCGAGCTGGACAGCCGATACCCGTCGAGCGGATCGCCGCCGTCAAGATGGGCACCACGGTCGCCACCAACGCGCTGCTGGAGCGAAAGGGCGAGCGCACGGTGCTGTTCATCACCCGCGGGTTTCGCGACGCTCTGCGAATCGCCTACCAGAATCGTCCGCGGCTGTTCGACCGTCACGTGATCCTTCCCGAACTGCTCTACGAGCGCGTGGTCGAAGTGACCGAACGCGTCGGTGCGCATGGGGATGTGATGTGTGCGCTGGACGAGGCGCAGGCGCGCGCCGATCTCGAAGCGTGTTATCGCGATGGATTCCGATCGATCGCGATCGTGTTCATGCACGGCTATCGCTACACGGAGCATGAGCGTCGTGTCGCTGCGCTCGCGCGTGAGATCGGCTTTTCGCAGGTGTCGGTATCACACGAAGTATCGCCGCTGATGAAACTGGTCTCGCGCGGTGACACGACCGTGGTCGACGCCTATCTGTCGCCGATCCTGCGTCGCTACGTCGATCAGGTCGCCGCGCAACTGCCCGACGTCCGTCTGATGTTCATGCAATCGAATGGTGGACTCACCGACGCGCGGCGCTTCCAGGGGAAGGACTCCATCCTCTCCGGGCCCGCCGGCGGCATCGTCGGGGCGGTGCGAACCGCGCAGGAAGCAGGCTTCGAACAGATCATCGGATTCGACATGGGCGGAACGTCCACCGACGTGTCGCACTTTGCCGGCGAGTTCGAGCGCGTGTTCGAGACGAGCGTGGCCGGCGTGCGCATGCGTGCGCCGATGATGAGCATTCATACCGTGGCCGCAGGGGGCGGGTCGATCCTGCATTTCGATGGTTCGCGATACCGCGTCGGGCCCGATTCGGCGGGAGCCAACCCCGGACCGGCGTGCTATCGGCGCGGCGGTCCACTCGCCGTGACTGACGCCAACGTCATGCTCGGCAAGATCCAGCCGCAGTTCTTTCCCACGGTGTTCGGTCCGCATGGTGATCAGGCGCTCGATGCGGATCGCGTGCGCGAGCTGTTCGTCGCACTCGCCGAGAAGATTCATGCCGCTACCGGTGATCGGCGCACACCCGAGGAGGTGGCCGAGGGGTTCGTGTCGATCGCGGTGGGGAACATGGCCAATGCGATCAAGCACATCAGCGTGCAGCGCGGCCACGACGTCACCGGTTACACGCTCACGTGCTTCGGCGGCGCGGGTGGCCAGCATGCCTGCCTGGTCGCCGACGCACTGGGTATGACGCGCGTGTTCATTCACCCGCTCGCAGGCGTGCTGTCCGCGTACGGCATGGGACTCGCGGACCAAACTGCGATGCGCGAGCGATCCGTCGAACTGCGCCTCGAGGCGGCGAACTTGTCCGCGCTGGAACAAGTGCTGGGCGAATTGGAAGCCGTGGCGCGCGCGGAACTGACCGACCAGGGCGTCGATTCGACGGCGATCGAGGTTCGCCGTCGCGTTCATCTGCGTTACGAGGGCACGGACTCGGCACTGGTCGTGTCGCTGGACTCGATGGAATCGATGCTCGAACAGTTCGAACGCGAGTACCGTCAGCGTTATTCGTTCCTGATGCGCGGTCGTGCGCTGGTGGCCGAGGCTGTTTCGGTAGAGGCGCTCAGCGTGGCGAGCGCGCCGCCGATGCGCGCAACCACATTGTCGCGTGTGAGCGGGGCGCCGGAGATCGCACAACGGGTGCGCATGTTCAGTGCAGCAGCATGGCATGAGACGCCGGTCTATCGCCGTGAAGCTCTGCGGAGCGGCGACACGATTCGCGGACCGGCGATCATCGCCGAGGCCAACGCGACGAGCGTGGTCGAGCCGGGTTGGGCGGCGCGAGTCACCGAGCGCGATTGCCTTGTGCTCGAGCGCGTCGAAGCTCGTCCTCAGCGGGGGGCGATCGGTACCAGTGTCGATCCGGTCATGCTCGAAGTGTTCAACAACCTGTTCATGTCGATCGCCGAGCAGATGGGGCTGCGGCTGGCGAACACGGCGTACTCGGTCAACATCAAGGAGCGCCTCGATTTTTCCTGCGCGATCTTCGATCGCACCGGCGCGCTGATCGCCAACGCGCCGCACATTCCGGTCCATCTCGGCTCGATGGGCGAATCGGTGCGGGCGGTGGTGCGCAACAACCCCGAAGGCATTCATCCGGGTGACGTCTACGTCGTGAACGCGCCCTACAACGGGGGCACGCATCTACCGGATGTCACGGTGATCACGCCGGTGTTCGATGCCGCCTCGAGCGAGATCCTGTTCTATGTCGCCTCGCGCGGCCATCACGCCGACATCGGCGGCATCACGCCGGGCTCGATGCCGCCTGACAGCCCCGTGAGCGCAGAGGAGGGCGTGCTGTTCGACACATGGACGCTGATCGATGGCGGTCATCTGCGCGAAGCCGAGACGATCGGCCTCCTGCGCAGCGGGCGCTATCCGTCTCGCAATGTCGAGCAGAACATGGCTGATCTGCGCGCACAGGTGGCGGCGAACGAGAAAGGGGTGCAGGAGCTACGACGGATGGTCGAGCACTTCGGTCTCGAGGTGGTGCGTGCCTATATGCAGCACGTGCAGGACAACGCCGAGGAAGCGGTGCGGCGCGTGATCGACGTGTTGAAGGATGGTTCCTGCCGATTCGAGATGGACAACGGCGGGCTCATTCAGGCCCGTATCACGATCGACAAGGCCGCTCGCGCAGCCACGCTCGACTTCACCGGCTCTTCGCCGCAACTGCCCAACAACTACAACGCGCCCTCCGCAGTGGGCATGTCGGCGGTGCTGTATGTGTTCCGTTCGTTGGTAGACGACGATATTCCCCTCAATGCCGGGTGCCTGAAACCGCTCGACGTGCGCTTTCCTGAAGGTTCGTTGCTGCGGCCGCGCTACCCGGCGGCAGTAGTTGCCGGAAACGTCGAGACTTCGCAATGCATCACCGACACGCTCTACACGGCGTTGGGGGTGATGGCCGGATCCACCGGAACGATGAACAACTTCACCTTCGGCAACGAGCGGCACCAGTACTACGAGACCGTAGCGGGCGGCTCGGGCGCTGGACCCGGATTCGACGGCACCGATTGCATCCAGACCCATATGACCAATTCGCGCCTGACCGATCCGGAGGTGCTCGAATGGCGCTTTCCGGTGGTGCTCGAACTGTTCGAGGTGCGCGCCGGATCGGGGGGCCAAGGGCGCTGGCGAGGCGGCAACGGCGCGCGCCGCCGCATCCGCTTCCTGGAGCCGATGACCGCAGCGATCCTGGCCGGACACCGCCGTAAAGCACCACGCGGCATGGCCGGCGGTGGCGATGGCGCCAGCGGACGGAACTGGGTCGAGCGCACCGACGGGTCCCGCGTAGAGCTTGGTTGGGCGGACAAAGCGCACATGAACGCGGACGATGTGTTTGTCATCGAGACGCCCGGCGGCGGCGGTTACGGAAACTCGACATCAATCGACGCCACTCCAACATTTTCACGAAAGATCCGTAAGCGTAAATTCCGGTCCCGGCCGTAGTGCATTTCCTCACGGATCGTGTTTTCAGCGGCTGCTAACGTGCGCGCTC
>CADECO010000026.1:9896-33222 GCA_902825905.1 uncultured beta proteobacterium | reverse complement strand
CGAGGCCCGCCTTGACGGCCGCGAGCATGTCGGTCAACTCGCGGCTGCGCAGCACGACGCGCAAGGCGAGATCGGCTTCTCCGTGCTTGATGTCGACCGGCCGGCTGCCGCTCAGCAATTCGAGCGACACGTCGGCGTGCGCGCGCGCGAGGCGCGGCAACTCTCCCGTGATAAGCGCGGCAAAACCGGAGGGTACGGCGAGACGCACGCGTCGACGATCCGCAGCTGCCTGCTCGACGATCGCGCGCGCGCGTGCCGCACCCGCGAGTGTGCCCGCCTGTGCGGCACGCAGGAAGAAGCGCAGATCGATCGGCATGGCGTACGAATGGCCGCGGCTGCGCATCGTCGGCATCGATCCGTGGCCAGCGGCGCTCGACCTTGCTCGCAGCAATGTTGCGTCCACCGGCCTGGCCGAGCGCATCGAGCTGCGCTGCCAGTTCGGCCAAGCGATCGACGATCGCGATGCGTTCGACCTCGTGTAGTTGCCCGGCGCGTTCCTGTCGGAGGCGACCATTGCCGCCGCGCTGCCGCGCGTGCTCGCGGCGTTGCGACCAAACGGGTGGCTGATCGTGGCGTTCTTCCGGCGGCAGTAGCTCGGCGCATCGGATTGGCGCACCGCCATTCTCGGACCGATGTGTTGCTATCGCGGCAAGGACTTCGGCTGGTGGCAGGAACAGATCGGCGCAGCCGATGTGATCGTCGATGGCCGCGTCCGCGCGGCGCCAGCTCCGCTGCTGAAAGGCGTGAACGGTGGGCATGCGGACTTGCGATAGCTCGCGCGACGCGGCGTGTCGCTGTTCGGTAGCCTGGGCGCGATCAACGACGGCCGCCTGTGGTTCGTCTCGGATCGCGAAAAGAATCTCGCCACGGGGCACGACACGTTCGAGCAGTTCACCCGATCAATCGACGAGTACATCGGCAGGCGAATGCTGCTACGAGAACTGCCGCTGCGATGGATCTTTCGATCGCTCGCGCGCCAAGCAATCGGTAGAGACGCGCGCACGCCAACGCGCGCACAATGCCCGTCCCGCACGACCGCCTGAAACGCATGCTGACACTCCACTACTACCCCGGCAATGCCAGTCTCACGCCGCACATCGTGCTCGAAGAACTCGGCGTGCCGTACCGGCTCGAACTCGTCGATCGCACGCGTAACGCGCACAAGTCGGCCGCCTACCTGAAGCTCAATCCGAACGGACTGATCCCGGTGCTGGTCGATAGCGGGTTCGTGCTCTACGAGACCGCAGCGATCTGCTTGCATCTGGTGGACACGCACGCGCGCGCTGAGTTGGCCCCCGCGCTGGGAACCACGCAGCGCGCGCATTTCTACAAGCGCATGGTCTGGCTCACCAACACGCTGCAGGCGACGCTGATTCACTACTTCTACCCGGAGCGCCTGGTCGACGAAGGCAATGCATCCGGCGCCGCGCAGATCAAAGCGCACGCTGAAAAGCGAGTTGGCACGCTGCTCGACCAACTCGATGCCGAACTCGCGCAACATGGCCAGCCGTGGATGCAAGGCGAGCACTACAGTGCGGTGGATCCGTACGCGATGATGCTGTGCCGCTGGACCCGCGGTTTCGCGCGACCCGCACGCAGCCTGCCACACCTCGGGCCGTACCTCGAAAGGGTGCTCGCGCGCCCCGCAGTGCAGCGCGCGTTCGAGCAGGAGGGGTTTGCGCCGCCGTGGGTGTGAGGCGGTCGCGTCGACGTCCGCTGATACACGTCTACTGGGAGACAACGCGATCGGCGCGCAGCGGCGGATGTAAGCGTCGGTACCCGCGACGGAGCAGCGCACCTCACTTCGCTGAACCTCGTCGCCGCTTGATGCCGGAGGGCGGGCGCCCAGTTCCTTTCTGACGCTCAGCGGTGGGGCTGGCCAGCCGTTCGCTCAGCCGCGGCGCGGCGAAGTCGATGAAGGCTCTGGACTTCATCGGCAGGCGTCCTTGCCCCGCGTGGATGAGACTGACTGGTCGCCCGGCGGGCTCGTACTCTTCCAGCACGCGAACAAGGGTGCCATCGTGTAGCGCATCAGCGACTTGGTACGACAGAACACGCGTGAGGCCCACACCGGCGATGGCGGCCGCAATCGCGGCATCAGCCGTGGTCACGCTCAGGCGCGATCGGACAGGAACGCGTTGCGATCCCTTTGCGCTGGAAAAGCTCCACGTCCTCGGTGCCGTCAATTGCTCGAAGGTGACGCAGCGGTGCTCGCTCAGGTCCGCCGGCGAGATCGGCACCCCGAATCGCGCCAGGTACGCAGGGCTCGCGCACACCACGAGCCGAATCGTGCCGAGCGGCTTCGCCACGAGGTTGCTGTCGGGCAGCACGCCGACACGCAGCGCCACGTCCACGTGTTCCTCCAGCAGGTTGACGTTGCGATCGCCCAGCAGCAACCGCACATCGACCTCGGGGTACTGATCGAGGAACGCCGCTACTACAGGAACCGCGTGCATTCGACCGAGCACCAACGGCGCGGCCACGACGAGTTCGCCTTTCGCATCGGCATAGGCTCCGGATGCCGCGCGCTCGGCCTCGTCGACTTGTTCGAGGATCTGGCGAGACGCTTCCAGGTAGTCGCGCCCGGGATCGGTCAAGGTGAGCTGGCGCGTGGAGCGGATCAGCAACCGCGTCTTGAGGTGCGCCTCCAGATCAGAGAGCTTGCGGCTCACCGTGGCCAGCGGCACGTTGAGCCTGCGCGCGGCCGCGGACAGGCTGCCCTCGCCGACAACGGCGACAAACACGGCCATCGCATCGAGACGATCCATATTTCCAGTTTTTGGAATAGTGATTCAGATTCTTGCAGTCTAGTTTCACAGATCGGAAGTTTCTAGAGTGTCTGCACCGGAATCCCCCGGTCCGGCCATGGAGCCCGAGTCATGCCTCGCATCCCATCACCCGCTATCGCTGAAGACGCACCCGCCAATGCGAACCCGCACCTCGCGCCAGCGCAGCAGCAGCCCGGCATCGCGCGGTACTCGAGCGACGTCGCCTTCACCGGCTCGGTGAAGGCCATTCAGGCTCGCAAAGGCTCGCGCGACGCGTATGCGCGCATGGAGCAGCGCGGTTCGTGGCAGACGACGATCGATGCCGAGCTCAAGACGTTCATCGAAGCGCAGCGCAGCGTGTTCCTCGCAACATCCAGCGCTGATGGACAGCCCTACATCCAGCACCGCGGCGGACCCGCCGGTTTTCTGCGGGTATTGGATGAGCACCGCATAGCATTCGTCGATTTCGTCGGTAACCGCCAGTACATCACGCAGGGCAATCTGGCGGAGAACCCGAAGGCACATCTGTTCCTGATCGACTTCGCTCAACGAAGCCGCATCAAGATATGGGGCACGGCGCAGGTGATCGAAGGCGATAGATCGCTGGTGCAGCATTTGATGCCTGCCAACCAGAAAGCGCGACCCGAGCAAGTGATCGTCTTCACGGTCAGCGCTTGGGACGCCAACTGTCCGCAGCACATACCGCGACGCCTCGATGAGGAAGAAGTCCGGGCAGCGCTCGATGAGCGGGATCGGCGCATCGCGGAGCTGGAAGCGACAGTCGAGCGCTTGCGCAACGGTGACCGGGGCTGACTACGCAATGGCGAGACTGACCTATGACCACTGCGTGCGCTTATGTCCACCCTTCACGAACACACGCCGACCGGTGTCGTGCCACACCGCGCTCTGTTCCGCAGGCGTGAGCAGACGCGACGCCTCGACCATCCGCTGAACCATGTCTTTGTAGGTGCCCGACGAAGTGCCGATGTCGGAGCCCCACATGATGTGGTCGGCGCCGAACATGTCGACGGCGCGGCGCAGCACCTTGTCGGCCGCGATGCCGCCTTCGCGGCAGATGTCGAGGTTGATCGAGGTGAACTTGAAGAAGACGCGCTCACGGCCGGCGAGTTGTTCGTATCGATTGTCGAGACCGAAGTGCGTGCCCTCGTCCATCTCGGGTTCGAGCAGGTGGTCGAGCACGATGCGAACGTCGGGAAAGCGCTCGGCCAACTCGATGATCGCCCGAATCGATGGTCCGCCGCCGCCTTGCGCGAGCACTTCAAGATCCATCACCAGGCCCGCGTCGTTCACCGCCTGCCAGCTCGCAAGCGCCTGCGCTGAATCGAGCCACGGCATGCTGCCGTCGGGCTTGCGTCCGCCGAACAGGCGCAGGCCGGCCAATCCATGACGGCGAGTCCAGTCGCGAACGGTCTCGGGTGTCGCAGGATCTTCCGCATCGAGAATCACCACTGCCGAGAAGACATCCGGATGCGCATCCGACGAGTCGAGGATGTAGCGATTGTCGTAGCGGTAGATCATGCGTTTTTGCACCGCGACGGCGCCGACGACGTTTGCGTCCTGCATCCAGCGCAGCATCCGCGAGGTGTCGGGCACTTCGTTGATCGGATTCGGGCCGTGATGGCCGCCCGGACGGCCGACCACGCCAGGTGGCCGATACGGCGCATCGGCGGGGCGTTGCATCGGGTTGCGCGGGTAGCGCACCTGGTCGTCGGCGACGAGATGGGCGTGCGAGTCGAAAAAGCGTGGGCGCATCGGGGACGATCGCGCTCGATCAAGCGCGCGCGACAGGTTGTTCGAGGTGCTGTCCAGTGTAAGTCAGCGCGATGTGTCCCGGGCATAGGCGGGCTGCGCACGGTACAGGCCGGCGACGATCGCGAACGATGGGAATCGTTTGACCGCGATCGGGCGCAGCGGTAATAGTGCGGACGTAGTTCGGTGGTGAGGGCTGCGCCCGATCGAGCGCGAGTGCCCGTGCGAACGAGAGCAAATCGAGGGAGGCGAGCATGCGAAAGTCGTCATGGAAGCGCGGGGCAGCACTGTGGCTGATGGCGTCGTTGTCGCTTGCGGCGATGGCAAACGACGCGCCGACGGTGATCACGCTGGTGGAAGGCAAGGGCACGCTCGCATCGGGTATTCGTACCTTCGTGCCGGCTGCGGGCGTGAAGCTCAGCCAGTGCGACGTCGTGCGCACGGCGGAGAAGAGCATGGTGCAGCTCGAGTTCCCCGAGACCGGCAAGATCGAACTGGGAGCCGACACGCGATTTCTGGCGGATCTGCCGCCGGCCGCCGGTGCCGACGCAGGCGAACGCTCGCACTTCCTGCGCTCGGGCTGGATCAAGCTCACGCTCCCCAAGCGCAACAACCCCAAGCCGCAGCGCATTCAAACGCCGTATTTCGATCTCGTCATGGAAGCCGGCGTTGCGGTGCTGAACGTCGCTAACGGCGGTGTGTTCTTCGTGCAGGAAGGCAAGGCACTGGCGCTGGATCGTGCGGCCGGTGGTGCCGCGCGGGTGGGCGTCGCAGCCGGGCAAACCTACTCGCGCAAGGCATCGGACGCGAAGCCGGCGGTGGCCGATCGCGTCGATCCGGCGCTCGTCAACGCGATGCCACGCTCGTTTCGCGATACCGTGCCATCGCTGCTCGCTTCGTTGAAGGGACGCGACGTGCAGCCCAAACCGATGGCGGGCTACGACCACGCCGAGTTCCTCGCGTGGCAGAAGATTGATGCCGGTGTGCGGCAGTGCCTTGGCGACATCCAGATTCGCAGCGCGCAGAGCGCGCTGCAGCAGGCGGGCATCGATGTCGGGCCGATCGATGCGGTGCTCGGTCCGCGCACGCAGTCGGCGCTGCGTGAATTCCAGAAACAGAAAGGGCTCGCACAATCGGGGCAGCTCGATGAATCCACGCTCAAGGCGCTGAACGCGCCCTGAACAACCCGGAACGAACCGCATGCACATCATCACCAATCGCGCCCCGCTGCCCAATCGATTCCCCGGCGACGTCGGTTCGCACGACTGCTTTGCCGAGACGCTCGCGCCGGCCAATCCTTCCGAGCTCAGGATGTGCCGGGTGGACCGGCAAGGCAACAAGTGGCGCGTGCGTCCGGTGAGCGACGTGGCCCAGCCCACGCCGCCTGAAGTGCTCGATGCGACGCTCGCCGGGATCGAAGATGCCATGCATGCGAGCGAGCGCCACTGCGCGGTGTTCGTGCATGGATTCGGCAAGACCTTTCGCGACGCCCTCGAACAAGGCGAGCGACTCGAGCAACGGTTCGGTACCGAGGTGATCGTATTCACCTGGCCGGCCGCGCCGCAGAACCCTGATCTGGTGTTCAAGTACCGCGACGCGTGCCGCATCGCATTGGCCTCGGCGGGCGCGCTCGATGGGGTGCTCGAGATGTTCGCGCGCCGCGCCCAGTCACGACCGTTCGACCGCGACCGGCTCGGTCAGGGGCTCACGTTCAACCTCATGATCTACAGTCTGGGCAACCTGCTGCTGCAGAGCATCGTCAGCACTGGCCTCTATTCGAACGAGACACGAGCCTTCGCCAACGTGGTGCTGGCGCAGGCCGACGTCGACTTTGCCGAGCACGAGAGCTGGGTCGATCGCATCGTCGCGAGGAATCGGCTCTACGTCACTACCAACGTGAGCGACATGGTGCTCGGCGCGGCCGAAGCGTTTCACAGCCGACCCCGACTGGGAAACACCGCGCTCGATCTGCGTGGCCGCGCGCCGGTGTATTTCGATTTCTCCGGGCACAGCAAAGTGAACAGGGAGCATCAGCTGTGGGGCAAGGTCGACTTCGCGCCGGTGAAGGCGTTCTTCCAGCGCGCGCTTGCCGGCGACGACGCAGAGCTTGCCGCGGGCTGGCAACGCAACGATCCGCTGAATCGCTACGAGTTGAAGGGCCGCATCCCGTTCTTCGAGAAGCCGCCTCGTCCGGGCGAGAGTCCATCCGGTGAGCCTTCGCCGTGAGGCGGGGCATGGCGTTGCCGATTGCGAGCCACGTTCGTCACACGCGTTCGCATTGACAGCGCAAAGTGATTCCGCGATAAGTACGCCGATAAATACGCCAATAGACTACGAAGGTACGGTTGCGCTATCACACGGCGCGATCGACGCATCAACCCCCAAGGAGGAAACGATGGGATTCCGCAATCGGCAACCGCGTGCCCAGTGGCACGCCCGGGCATTGACGCTCGCAATCGGCACGGCGCTCGTCGCCGCATCGTTCGTCGCGCAGGCCCAGACCGGACCAATCCGCATCGGCGTGCTCGCACCGATTACCGGGCCTCTCGCCACACCGGGGGCCGAGATGGTCGACGGGCTGCGGCTCTACTGGGAGCAGGTCGGTAATCAGGTGGCGGGCAGGAAAGTCGAACTCGTCGTCGCCGACACGACGTGCAATCCAGATCAGGCGCTGACGCAGGCGCGCCGCCTTGCGTTGCAGGAGAAGGTGCACTTTCTGCTCGGACCACTGTGCGGCCATGAAGGGCCGGCCGTGGCGCAGGTGAGCAAAGAGACGGGCGTGCCGCTGGTGATGGATTGCGCCGGCGCCGACACCGTCACCAAGTGGGATCGCACCCCGACCGTGGTGCGCACCGCGGTGTCCGCCAGTCAGATCGGTCACCCGTTCGGTGACTATCTCTACAACACAGTGAAGGCGCGCAACGTCACCTTCATCGCTTCGGACTACACCTGGGGCCACGAAGTCGCCGGTGGCGCGATGAAGACCTACACCGATGCCGGCGGCAAGATCGCCAAAGTGATCTGGAATCCGCTCGGCACCAAGGACTACGGCGCGACGATCGCGGCGATCCCCGCCGACACCGACGTGGTCGTGCCGGTGCTGGCCGGTGTCGATCGGCTGCGGATGTACGAGGCATGGTTCAACTTCGGCATGAACAAGAAATTCAAGCTCCATGCCGGCTACTGGCTGCACCAGGACGTCCTGCCGCAACTCGACGATCGCGCCATCGGACTCACCAGCAACGCAGTTCACTACGCTGCGGGCATCGACACGCCGGAGAATCGCGCCTTCACCGACGCTTTTGCGAAGAAGCACAAGCGTCTGCCGTCGTGGTTCGCCGAGTCGGCCTACACCGCGGGGTTGTGGACGCGCACCGCGATCGATTCGATCAAGGGCAAGGTCGAGGATCGCGACGCGTTCCTGAAGGCGATGCGGACCGTGCAAGTGAAGGGGCCGCGCGGCGCGCTGAAGCTCGACGCCTACGACAACCCCATCCAGAACGTCTATATCACCGAGGTGCGCAAGATCAAACACCCGGTGCTCGGCGACGTGCTGGTCAATGTTCCGATCAAGACCTACGAGAACGTCTCGCAGTTCTGGACGTACAAGCCCGAAGAGTTCCTGAAGCGCGGACCGTACAAGCGCTGAACCTGCGGATGCCCGGCGTCCTTCCTTTCCTTTGAGTTGACGTGACGGGCGCAGTCCTACAAGCAATCAACGGCATCTCGTTCGCCGCGCTGCTGTTTCTGGTGGCGAGCGGGTTCACGCTTTCGTTCGGGTTGATGCGCGTGGTGAACATGGCGCACGGCGCGTACTACCTGATCGGTGGTTACGTCGGGCTGTCGGTGGTGCGCGCCACCGGCAACTTCTGGCTGGCGATAGCCGCGGGCGGCATCGCTGTGGTGCTGCTCGGCTTCCTGGTCGATCGTTTCCTGCTCAGGCATGCCGGCGACAACCATCTCGCGCAAACGCTGCTCACCGTCGGCCTCGCGTTCGTGGTCGGCGATGTCGCGCTTCACATCTGGGGCGGCGACAGCCTCAAGCTGCAGGTGCCGATGTTCCTGCGCGGTGCGACGGAGTTGCCGGGCGATATCGTCTATCCCACGTACCGGCTTGCGCTCGTTCTGTTCGGCGTCATCGTGGCCATCGTGCTGTGGCTGGTCTATCGCAAGACGCAGCTTGGAGCGGTAATTCGCGCCGGTGTCGATGATCGTGAGATGGTGGCCGCGACCGGCATCAATGTCGATCGCCTGTTCGTGCTCGTGTCCGCGCTCGCGTCATTTCTTGCCGGCATGTCCGGCGTGGTCGGCGGTGCGTTCCTCACGCTGCATCCGGGCGCCGAATGGGAGATTCTCGTCTACGCGCTGGTCGTGGTCATCGTCGGCGGATTGGGCAGCCTCGAAGGCGCGATGATCGGTGCGCTCATCGTCGGCCTGCTCGATGCGTTCGGGCGCTGGCTGCTGCCCGAGTTCTCCTACTTCGTGCTGTTCGCGCCGATGGCCGTGCTGTTGCTGGTGCGCCCGCGCGGACTGTTCGGCGAGGCGCACTAGCGTGTCGCGACAGCAGTGGATCGGCATCGGGGTACTGGCACTTGCCGCACTCGCGGTCCCGCAATTCGCCGGCAGCTACTGGACCGGTCTGATCACGCAGATCCTGATTTTCGGACTGCTCGCGCTCGCAGTCGATTTGATGCTCGGTCACGCCGGACTCATGTCGGTGTGCCACGCCGCGTTCTTTTCGGTCGCGGCCTACACGACGGCGATCCTGCAAGTCCGTCATGGCGTTCCGGCAATCGTCGCAGCACCCGCGGGTCTGTTCGCCGGCACGCTGCTCGGCGTGATCTTCGCGATGGCGGTGCGCACCCGCGGCGTGTACTTCATCCTGATCACGCTCGCGCTGGGCTACGTGGTCTGGGGCGTCGAATATCGCTGGTCGTCGTTCACCGGCGGCGACAACGGCGTGACCAATGTGCCGCGCCCGGTTCTGATCGGCTTGAAGCTCGACACCGCCGAGCACTTCTACTACTTCGTCCTGGTCGTGCTCGCGATCGTGCTTGCGGCCTATCGCGTGCTCGTCGCCTCGCCGTTCGGGCTGACATTGCGCGGCATCAAGGCAAGCGAATCGCGTATGACGAGTCTGGGTTTCGCCACGGCCCGGCACCTGTTCGTCGCGTTCGTGATCTCGGCGTTCCTCGCCAGCCTGGCTGGTGTGCTCTACGTCTACTACAACCGGTTCGTGAATCCGGTTTCGGCGTCGTTTCCGATCTCGGTCGAGGCGGTGCTGATGGCGATCATGGGCGGCTCGGGCACGATCCTCGGGCCGTTCATCGGTTCGGGCGTGTTTCTCGGGCTGCGCAACTGGGTGAGCAGCTTTATCGAGTTCCACGCGGCGGTGATCGGTATCGTGTTCATCGCCACGGTGCTGTGGGCGCCGGAGGGTGTGATGGGATTCGCACGACGCGTCCTGGCACGACGGCGAAGCGGAGCATCGACGCGATGAGCGCGACCCACGCACTCGAGGTCGCCGGCGTTTCGAAAGTGTTCGGCGGTCTGCGCGCGGTCGATAACGTATCGCTTTCGATCGCCGCGGGCGAGCGACGCATCATCATCGGCCCGAACGGTGCGGGCAAGACGACGCTGTTTCACTGCATCACCGGCACCTTGACGCCGACGTCGGGCTCGCTATCGCTGTTCGGCACCGAGATGACCGCACTTCCCGAGCATGCGCGCACCGCGCTCGGCATCGGGCGCACGTTTCAGATCTCGAACGTCTTCATCGATCTCACCGTGCTCGACAACCTGCGGCTGGCCGGCGTCGGCACGAGCGGGCGCAAATGGGTGATGCATCGGTCCATCGACGCGTATGCCGATCTCGGCGATCGAGCCCTGGCAAGCCTGCGCCAGGTCGGCCTGGCCGACCGGATCGACATGACGGTGAAGCATCTCTCCTACGGTGAGCGGCGTCAGCTCGAGCTGGCGCTGGCGCTGATCGGCTCGCCGCGCGTGCTGTTTCTTGACGAGCCGTGCGCCGGGCTGTCACCGAGCGAGCGGCGGCGCATCTTCGAACTCATCGCCGGGTTGCCGCGCTCGATCACGATCCTCATGATCGAGCACGACATGGATATCGCACTTGGTCTTGCCGATCGCGTCACGGTGCTGCATCACGGCGCGGTCATCGTCGAGGGCTCGCCCGAGGAGATTCGCGCCCACCCCGAAGTTCGCGAGGTGTACTTTGGCCAGCGCTGACGCTCTCCTCGAGGTGCGCGACCTTCATACGTACTACGGCGACAGCTACGTGCTGCAAGGATTGTCGCTGGCAGTGCCCAAGGGGCAGATCGTCGCCATCCTCGGGCGCAACGGCATGGGCAAGACCACTTTGATCCGCTCCATCGCCGGGCTGACCCCGCCGCGCTCGGGTGATATCCGCTTTCGTGGTGAGTCGCTCATCGGCAAGCCGCCGTTCGCCATCTCGCAGGCGGGCGTGGGGCTGGTGCCGCAGGGTCGGCGCATTTTTCGCTCGCTCAGTGTGCGCGAGAACCTGATGCTGCCCACCAGCGGTCTGGCGGGGCGATCGCGGCGTGCCGGACCGGCGCGCCAATGGACGATCGAGCGCGTGCTCGATGAGTTTCCGCAGCTGCGCGAGCGACTCGGCAACGCCGGGGCCGCGCTATCCGGCGGCGAGCAGCAGATGCTGGCGGTGGGTCGCGCGCTCATGGCCGACCCGGAGCTGATCCTGATGGATGAGCCGTCCGAAGGCCTCTCGCCGCGCTACGTGCTGCAGATCGGCGAGATCATGCGTTCAGTGCGCACGCATGGCCACGCGATCCTGCTGGTCGAGCAGAACCTGGCTCTGGCGCTGTCGGTAGCCGATTACCTGTACGTCGTGAGCGCGGGACGATTCGTTTTCGCGGGCCGACCCGACGAGCTGGCTGCCGCGCCCGAAGTGCTCGACGAGCATCTGGGTGTGTCGGGTGGCAAGGTGCCGCACTGAACGGGGTGCGGATCGGGCTTGGTGCCGGTTGCAGCCGTGCCGCCATCCCTGCACATTGAAAGCCCGAGTTTCAGTTTGCAGGACGTTATGGAATTCGGTCTGAAGATCGTTCCTACAACCCCACCGCCTCAGCCACCAGCTTCGCCAGTTCGCGACGCATGCGCGCGCGGATGTCGGCATAGGCGCGGCTGGCGGCGATGTTCTTGATCTCGTACGGGTCGTTCTCCAGGTCGTAGAGTTCGTCCGTGCCCGCGCTGGGTTTGTTGACCCAGTGGATGTACTTGTAGCGCCGGGTGCGCACCGCCTTGTAGCTCATGCCGATCAGCCACGGCATGGCGTTCTCGCTGAAGTACTCGCACAGGAACGATCGTCGCCAGTCGGCGCGCCGCCCCGCGAACAACGGCAGCAGCGAATGGCCCTGGATCTGCGCGCCGGGCCGCCCGCCTGCGAGGCTGATCAGCGTCGGCGCGATGTCCAGGGACAGGATCAGATCATCCAGGCGCAGGCCTGCCTTGATGCGCCGCGGATATCGCATGACGAATGGCGACCGGATGCCTTCCTCGTAGGCGAAGCGTCGCTCGGGGCCCAAGCCATGCTCGCCGAAGAAGTAGCCGTTGTCGCCCAGGAACAGGATGAAGGTGTCGTCGAGCTTGCCGTTTTTTTCCAGCGCCTCGAACAGCGCGCCGACGCCCTCGTCGACCGAAGCCATCATCGCGGCGCGCAGCCGGATCTCTTCCTGTGTCCCCGCGAGGATCGCGTTGAGCACCGCCTGCGAGTGTTCGGTCTGCTTGAGCGCGAATGCCTCGGCCCATGCCGGCCGCGTCTTGGCGATGACATCGAGCGGCAGCATGTTGGAGCGCTTGGGGAACACCTCGCCGCGATACAGGTCCTTGTGCCGATCGGGCACCTTGTAGCCGCCATGGCGAGTGAGATCGAGCGTGCCGTCGGCGGCCTGATAGGCATCGGGGTGCACCGCCTTGTGGGCGAAGAAGAGCGCGAACGGCTTGGAGCGCTTCTCGCTCACGAATCGCACCGCGCGCTCGTTCAACAGATCGGTCATGTAGCCCTTGTAGCTGCGCTCCGTGCCGTTCTCGTTGAGAGTCGGGTCTTCGAGCGAGCCGTGACCGGGAAAGCTGATCCACTGGTTGTAGCCCGGACGCGGATCGGCGCTGTTGCCCATGTGCCATTTGCCGACGTGCGCGGTCTCGTAGCCCAGTTTTTGCAGCGCGAGGTGGAAGTTGGGCAGGCGGTGGCTGGCCGCATCGCGCGCGACGTTGTCGATGATGCCGTGGCGGCTGGCGTACTGGCCGGTCAGGATCGAGGCGCGATTGGGCGAACACAGCGGCGTAGGGTGGAACGCCCGCGTGCAGAGCGCGCCTTCGTGCGCGATCCGATCGATATGCGGCGTTTTCATGTACGGATGACCGCCCGCGCCGAATTCGTCGAAGCGCAGGTCGTCGATCAGAATCACCAGCAGATTCGGTTGCATGGTTGGTTGTTGTCTCCCTGAACGGCGAGGGCGATGATAGCCGTACGCAACGCCGATCGGCGCAACATCGACGACCACTCACGGAGACAGCCATGGCATCGCTCAAGACGGAATTCGCCGGCAGCAACGGCGCCACGCTCGCTGCACGGCTCGACTTGCCCGCTTCGGCGCCGGTGGCCATCGCCCTGTTCGCGCACTGCTTCACCTGCTCGAAGGATACGAAGGCAGCCACGTACGTGGCACGCGCGCTCGTGGAGCAGGGCATCGGCGTCATGCGCTTCGATTTCACCGGGCTGGGCGGCAGCGAAGGGGAGTTCGCCAACACCAACTTCTCCTCCAACGTCGAGGATCTGGTGGCGGCGGCGGATTTCCTCCGAGACCACTACAGCGCGCCCGGCATTCTCATCGGGCACAGTCTGGGTGGTGCGGCCGTGCTTGCGGCGGCGCAGCGCATTCCGGAGGCGCGCGCGGTCGCGACCATCGGCGCGCCGTGCGACCCGGCGCACGTGAAGAAGCAGTTCGCCGCGTCGGTCGAGGCGATATCCACGCAGGGCGAAACCGAGGTGCAACTCGCCGGCCGTACGTTCCGGCTGCGCAAGCAGTTCCTCGACGATCTCGACGAGCAGCAGCAACGCGCGCGCATCGCCAACCTGGGCAAGGCGCTGCTGGTGTTCCACTCGCCGGTGGATCGCATCGTCAACATCGACAACGCGCGGCGCATCTACGAAGCCGCGAAACATCCGAAGAGCTTCGTGACGCTCGACGATGCCGATCACCTGCTCACGCGCGCCGAAGACGGGCTGTACGTCGGCAGTGTGCTGGCGGCGTGGGCGCGGCGCTATCTGGGCAAGCCCGCGCCGGTCGACCGCGTGGCGAGCGGCAAGGTGCTGGTGGCCGAGCGCGGCACCGGCAAGTTCGCCAATGTCGTGCGCACGGCCGATCACGTCGTGTTTGCCGACGAACCCGAGAGCGTCGGCGGCACCAACACCGGCCTGTCACCCTATGAGCTGCTCTCGGCCGCGCTCGGCGCGTGCACGACAATGACGCTGCGCATGTATGCCGATCTGAAAAAGCTGCCGCTCGAGCGCGTGGAGGTGGAAGTCACGCACGACAAGATCCACGCCACCGATTGCGCCGAGTGCGAAATGCGGGAAGGCAAGGTCGATCGGTTCGCGCGCGAGATCCGGCTAACAGGCGAGCTCGACGATGCGCAGCGCGCCAAGCTGCTCGAGATCGCCGACAAGTGTCCGGTGCATCGGACCTTACACAGCGAAGTGTCGGTGACGACGCGGCTCGCGTAGGTCACGACACGCCTGGGCGACTGACTAGTACGGCGCAGCGGGCGTCTTCAGGAACTCGAGCTCTTCCGGCGTCGATGTGCGCCCGACCATCGCGTTGCGATGGGGAAACCGTCCGAACCGCCGCACGACCGCCTGATGCCTGAGCGCATAGTCGAGCTGGCTGTTAGGCGAAGCGTCAGGGTTCATCGCGCGGAACAGTACGATCGATTCGCCCTGGTCGACGACGTTCTCCGCATGTTCGTACGGCAGGTAGATGAACGTGCGCTCGACTGGCGTCACGGCCATGTCCCAGTAGCGGGCCACCATGCGTTTGGCCGCTGCCAGCGCGTGCGGATCGGTGGCGTATGCGCGATCGTCTTCGCGGAACATGTTGCGCGGGAACTGATCGCACAGAACGATGTAGGCGAGCAGCGAACGCGGATGGGCGTCCCAGTGGGTGAGGGCGCCGCCGCGCGCGAGTTCCCAGAGCGGCATGAACCGCTCGCGAATGCTCGCATCGAACTCTGGCGACTTCTTGAACCACGCTTCGCGCTTGGTGCCGTGCTCCGCCGTGCCGGGGGCGCCGAACCAAAAGTCCAGCACCGCGGTCGCTTCGGCGGGAATCGAATTGCTCATGGTGTCCTTCGATGATCGTAAGGGGCGTGCCGTTATGCGGAGGCTCGTTGATTCGAATTCGTGGCGCCGCGCCACACCGCCAGCAGATCTGCCGATTCCATCACCAGCCCCAGGTGCAACGACACCATGGCTAGCGCGGCGGCTTCCAACGGCTCGTCGGTGCCGCGCACCAGATCGCGCAACACGATCACCCGATAGGTGTGGTTCGACGCGTCGAAGGCGGTATTGAGGATGCAGCAGTCGGTGAAGCCGCCGTTCAGCACCACGGTCGAGATGCGCTGATTGCGCAGCAGAAAATCCAGGTCGGTCGGATAGAAAGCCGACAAGCGCCGCTTGCCTGCCATGATCATGTCGCCGGGGGCGACCTGCGTGACCAGTTCGGTCCAGCGCGAGCCCTCGATCGCGTGCTGGTCGGCGCCCGGGATCGGGCCGACGTGCAGCGGAAAAGTGCGCCGCCACGCCGAGGGAATGCCATGGATGTCGTCGACGCCACCTGGGCGCAGCACCGACTTCACGTGGACGATGCGCGTACCGAGCTCGCGTGCCTGTACGTGAAACGCGTCGATCGGTGCAACGATCTCCCGCGCGCGCGGCGCAGGGCACGGGCACTCGGGCGACGGATCGAGATGCCCGCGATGCATGTCGATCGAGAGGATCGCCGTGGTGCGCGGATCGAAGTAGTCGGCGAACTCGGAGGCTGACGGCGTGCCGATGTCGCGCGGCTTGCCATACACATAGATCGTCGTCATCTTCGCTCCTCGCGTACGAACGGTTCGCCGAGCGCGCCAGGCTCGCCGTCGTGCCCGCGCTTGCTCATGGCAACCGCGATCATCACGGCGAGCGTCACGACGTAGGGCGTCATCAGCACGAAATACTGCGGCAGACGGACACCCGCGGCTGCAAGCTGTGGGATGAGTGCCTCGATGCAGCCGAAGAGCACTGCGCCGGCGAGCGCACGCCAGGGCATCCAGCGCGCGAAGATTACCAGGCCGATCGCGATCCACCCGCGCCCACCGGTCATGCCATCGACCCACAGCTTGGTGCTGACGACCGAGATGTAGCCTCCGGCCAGCCCGACGATTGCCGATCCCACCATGACCGCGAGAAATCGATAGCGCGGTACATCGATCCCGGCGGCATCGGCGGCCTGCGGATTCTCGCCGACGGCGCGCAATCGCAATCCGAGCGCGGTACGTTGCAGCACCCACGCGACCGTGACGAAGATCGCGACCGTCACGTAGACCATCGCGTTCTGCGCGAACAGTGCGCGGCCGATGATCGGAATGTCGGCGAGAAACGATAGCTCGATCGGCTTGAGCCCGGGCACGGTCTTGTTGACCCAGCCGAACATCGCTCCAAGCAGGCTGGTGAGGCCCTGGCAGAAGAACACCAGTGCCAGCCCGGCGATCACCTGATTCACCCGCAGCACCACCACGAGCAGCGCGAAGAGCACCGAAACCAGCGCGGCGGCAACCATCGAGACGACGAGCGATGCGCCTGCATGCTCGAACGAGAGCTGCGCGGCGATGCCAGCCATGGCGCCCACCAGCATCAGCCCTTCGGCGCCCAGCGAGAGCACGCCGGCGCGTTCACAGACGATGAGCCCGAGCGCGGCGAGCGCGAATGGAACCGCGACGTCGGGGGAGTTCGCCAGCCAATTGCCGAGGATGCTCGCGACCAGTTCCATCAGGCGGCCTCGACGGCAATGCGGCGCACGCGATGGCGGATGAAGAACTCCGAGCCGGCAACGCAGATGACGATGATCGCCTGGATGAGCTGAACCATCGCGAACGGGATCTGATAGAAGACCTGCAGCGTGCGACCGCTGACGAACAGCGCCGCAACCAGTATCGCGACGAAGGCGGCGGCGATCGGATGGTTGCGCGCGAGGAAGGCGATCAATATTCCGGAGAAGCCGTATCCGGTATAGAACGCCTGAGTGAGCCGGCCTTCCTGCCCGGCCGCGACCACGAAGCCGGCTACGCCTGCGAGCAAACCCGAGAGCAGGACCGTACCGAGCATGATCCGCTCGACCGCGACGCCCATGGCATCGGCGACGCGACGGTTCGCGTAGACGAAGCGCATGTAGAGTCCGGCGCGGCTCACGTCGGTGTACCACCACGCGACACCTGCAATCACGATGCCCAGTAGCACCGCGCTGGAGAATCCGGGCAGCAGATCCGGCAGGCGCTCGAACGCCTCGAACTGCGGCGAATGGGGAAATGCCGACTTCGGGTCCTTCCACGCGCCGTAGACCAGGTGCAGCAGGAAATTGCTGGCCACGTAGTTGAGCATCAGCGTCGAGATGATCTCATTCACGCCGAGGCGGATCTTCAGGAGCGCGGGCGCGACTGCCCAGACGAGGCCGGCGAGCGCAGCCGCGCCGAGCATCAGCGGCAGACGCGCGCCTTCCGGGCCGATCTGCAGGACCGAGATCGCGGTCGCGCCGATCGCACCGAAGATCATCTGACCTTCGAGGCCCAGGTTCCAGAAGCGCACGCGAAACGCCAGCGAAGCGGCCAGCCCGACCAGGATCATCGGCGCGGCCTGGAACAGCACCGCTTGCAGGTTCTGCGCGTCGACGAAAGTCTGCGCGAACTCGGTGGCCAGATCACCTGCGGAGACACCCGAGATGATCAGAAGCGCGGCGGAGATTGCCAGGCCCGCAGCAATCGCCGCCGCCAGGATCGCAGCTTGCCGCTGCCAGCCGACATGCTGCCGGATCTCGAGAGTGAAGCGGCGCCCGGTGCGCCGCCTCGGCTCAGGCATGGTCGACCATCGCGTGTCCGACGGCCTGACGATCGGCGGGCTGCTCGAACTCCATGACGATGCGCCCGCGTGACATCACGCCAATGCGATCGGCGAGCGCCAGCACCTCGTCGAGATCCTCGCTGATGAGCAGCACCGCGGCGCCCGCCGCACGCGCCGCGAGCAATCGGGCGTGTACTTCCGCGGTGGCGCGGACATCGAGTCCACGGCTCGGGCTGTGCGCGAGCACGAGCTGCGGACGCTTGCTGAATTCGCGCGCGATCACGAGTTTTTGAGCATTGCCGCCGGAGAGCAGCGCCGCACTCTGCCGCACCGAACGCACGCCCTGCACGTTGAATTCGCGCGCGGCGATCGTCGTGGCCGATTCCATCGCGCCGCGCGCCAGTCGGCCGGGCGGTCCGTAGCGGCCGGTGTGCGCTTCGCCGATCGCGAAGTTCTCGGCCACCGAGAGCATGCCGGCGAGTCCGACACCGTATCGATCGGCCGGAATCACCGCCAAGCGCCTGCCGTGGTGCGTGCTCTTGCTCGCGCGCGTATCGCCGAGATGGTCGGCTCCCTGCAATGCCACTTCGCCCGATCGCGTTACGCCCGCGGCGACCGGTAGCCCGGCGATGGCCTCGGCGAGCTCGGACTGCCCATTGCCGCCGACCCCGGCGATGCCGTAGATCTCGCCGGCGCGCACCTCGAACGCCACGCCATTCAGCACCGCATGGCCGCTGGCGCTCGTCGTGCGCAGATCGGTCACGCGCAACTGCACTGCGCCGGGCGTGGACGTGGTGCGTTCCGGCGCTGGCACGTTGTCGCCGACCGTGAGCTTGACGAGCTCCGTCGTGGGCGTCGTGCGCGGATCGGTGGTCGTGACGGTCTTGCCGGCGCGCATGACCGTCACGCGATCGGCGTAGGCTTTCACATCAGCCATCTTGTGCGTGACTAGCACGACGCAGGTGCCGGATTGGGCGAGCGCACGCGCCGTCACCAGCAATCGCTCGGCTTCACGGTCGGTCAGCACCGCCGTGGGCTCGTCGAGAATCAGGATGCGCGCGCCGCCGACGAGCACCTTGAGGATCTCCACGCGCTGCTGCTCGGCGATCGATAGCCCCTCGATGCGTCGGCGCGGATCCACCTCGAAGCCGAGCGCCGCGGCTCGCGTGGTGATGTCGCGTTCGATCTTCGCGAGCTTGGCGCCGTAGCTCGCGCGCCCGGTGGCCTGCGGATTGGCCAGCAGGATGTTCTCGGCCACGGTGAACGGCCGCACCAGCTTGAAGTGCTGGTGGACCATGCCGATCCGATGGACTTTCGCATCGCTTGGGCCGGAGAGCCGCACCGCGCGCCCGTCCACCTCGATCGTGCCGGCCTCCGGCGCGTAGAGGCCGGCCGCGATGTTCATCAGCGATGACTTACCGGCACCGTTCTCGCCCAGGAGCGCATGCACCTCGCCCCAATCGGCGGCGAACTGCGCGTCGTTCAACGCCAGGAAGCCGTCGAACGATTTGCGAACACCGTGGAGCGCGAGTGCGGCGGGCATCCGGTCACTTCACGTCTTGCGCTACTTCTGCGTGACCACGCCCTTCACGAACCATTCCATCTTCCAAAGATCGGCGTCGGAAAGCGTCTGGCCCGACGCTACGCGTTCCTTGCCCTCGCGATCGACCAGCGGACCGGCATAGACATGCTTGCCTTTCATGATCGCGTCGCGCTCGGCCATGATCTTCGCCGTATTCTCCTTCGAGACGGCCGGGCCGCAGCATGCGATGTCGGTGCCGCCGGCCGCGATCGGGATGAACGCGCCGTACGGCTGGGTCTTCCAGTTGCCCGCCGCCACCTTCTTCAATTCGGGCGCGAGAAACCTGTCCCACACCCACACCGACGAGCAGATCGTCGCCTTCGGCGCGAACTGGCGCATGTCGCGGTGGTGGCCGGTGCCGAACACGCCGCGTTCCTGCGCGACGATCTGCGGCGTGGGGGTGTCGACGTGCTGTCCGATCACGTCCGCCCCTTGGTCGATCAGCGCGCTGGCCGCCGCGCGCTCCTTCACCGGATCGTTCCACGCGCCGGTGTAGATGACCGTCACGGTGGCGCTCGGATTCATCTTCTGCGCGCCCATCGCAAAGGCGTTGATGGTCCAGTTGACGACGCCGAACGGGTTGGCCGCGACGAAGCCGAGCTTGCCGCTCTTGGAGGCTGCACCGGCGGCCATGCCGCACAGGTACTGGCTCTCGTAGGTGCGGCCGTAGAACGACTGCAGATTGCGATCGTTGGTCGTGCCCGAGCCATTGAGGAACGCGACGTCGGGATATTTCTTCGCCAGCTCCTTGAACGTGTCGGAGTAGCCGAACGCGGTGCCGATGATCACGTTGGCGCCGCGCTGGATGAACCGCTCCGCAGCCGGACGGATCGCCGAGGCGTTCTCCGGCACCTTCTCGACGAACTGGATCTTCTGGCCCAGCGCCTGTTCGATCTTGATGCGCGCCTCGTCGAAGGCCTGGGTCCAGCCGCCGTCGGATTTCACGTCGAAATAGAGCATCGCGATGTTCGGCTTGCCCTTCAGGGTGAAACCCTCCTGCGCCTGCACCGGCACGCCGGCGAGCAGCGCTCCGGTAGTTACAGCCATGGTTGCGAGGAACGTTCTCTTGGTCATCGCCTGCTCCTTTGATTTGCTGACGGGGAGATGCGCGCGTGGTCGGATAACAATGCGCGTGCTCACATCATGAAATTGATGCGGAACACGTTGCCCTCGGGATCCAACAGCACCGCCTGGTACCAGTTGTAGTAGGTGACGTAGGGCGCCTTGATCAGCCTGGCGCCCGCCGCCACCGCCACGGGCACGGCGCGATCGACCTCCTCTTTGCTGTCGACATCGATGTTGAGGAGGAACTTGACCCCGCGCGTGTCCTTGTAGTCGGCGAGCTTCAGCAGATCGTAGGCGTCAGGTGCGTTGAATCCGATCGCGCACTTGCCGGCGTCGATGCCGCGAAAGATCGGCGAGCGGATCGCCTCGATCTCGGCAAAGCCGAATACCTTCATGTAGAAGCCCGAGAGCGCGACGACGTCGTCGGCGAAGATGTTCACGTAGGAGAGGTGGGCCATCGCGGGCTCTACGAGGCGGCGGCCTGGTCGCTCGCGCCGAACGTCGTCTGCCGCAGGAACTTCATGCGCAGATGATCGCCCGAGGAGATCGGCGCGTATTTCGGCTTCTCGCTCGGCCCGAGGCAACTAGGCAGGCACTCGACCATCGCATCGTAGTTCGGCTGATGGAAGAACACGATCGACTGGCGCAGGCTGTCGTGCGAGCGCTCGCGCGGCGGGTTGACCACGCGGTGCAAGGTCGAGATCCACTTGTCGTTGGTCCACTGCATCATGAGATCGCCGATGTTGACCACGAACGCGTCGGGCACTTGCGGCACATCGACCCATGCGCCCGCCTTGTTGCACACCTGCAGCGCGCCGGGCCGGTCTTGCTGTGCACGCACGATGGTCAGGCTGCCGTAGTCGGAATGCGCCCCGGCGCGCAGCTGGCCGGGCTCGGGCGATTCGATCTGACTCGGATACTGCAGCACGCGGAACATGCTGATGTGCCGGTCGATCTTGGCTTCGAAGAAATGCTCCGGCAGCTCGAGCGCCAGGGCGAACATTTTCATGAGATCGGCGGAGAGCCGGCTCATGACCTCGAAGTACTCCGACCAGCTCTCGCGAAAATCGGCGATGGTCGTGGGCCACAGGTTCGGTGCGAAGTGCGGCCCGGCCGCCGGACCGTTGAAATACGGGTCGTCAGGCGGGTTGATCGGGCCGATGGTGAATGACTCTTTCAGATCGCCCGGTGTCTTCTTGCCGAGGCTGTACGAGAGCCCTTCGTTGCCTATCGCACTGTAGCCGCGCACCCAGTCGTCCTTGGGGCGGTTGAGCTTGACCTTCTCTTCGACCGGCTGCGCGAAGAACGCATAAGCGGTGCGATCGATGCGCGCGACCAGCTCGGCACTCACGCCGTGCCCCGTGATCACCAGAAAGCCGATGTCGCGGCAGGCTTGATCCACTTGTCGGGCGAGCTTGGCGCGCTCCGCCCCGGTGCCGCGGTAGAACGGCGCGATGTCGATGACCGGAACGCTCAGCAGGGTCATGGCAGCTCTCCTTTTGTCGTGCACCCAAGTTCGACGTTCTCTTGCGCGTGATCGCCTGCCCATCAGCTGATTCCGCGCTAACGCGAATCCGCACTGTGCCGCTTCAGCGAAACTTCGGCAAGGCCCATGTTGGGGCGGCCTCGATGGCGACTTGCGCGCTCCTGGTGCACTGGAAAGCGGTGTTGGGTTCAACCGTCAGGGTTCCGCGTTCGCGAGCGAACCCCGATCGACGCACCGCCGCGCAATGAAACGTTCAGCCCCCGGGGATCGTTCCCGGCGGCAGCTTGAAGCAGTAATCAGCGATCTCGCCTGCGCGCGTGAACCACACACGATCGCGTTTGGGATGCTTCACGCAGTGCTCGAGCGCCTGGCGCAGCGGCCGCAGCCGGAACGGCTGGCCGACGATGAAGCCGTGCAGCGAGAGCGGGAACACCAGCGGCTGCTCCTCGCACTGATCGATCATCTCGTCGAACTGATCGACGATCATGTCGGCGAACTCGCGCGCGGAATGGTGGCGCCAGATCTGATGCCCGGCATCGTTCTGCTCGAACGGGTACGGGATCGACAGCATCGGCCCGCTGCGCGTCTTCATCCAGATCGGCTGGTCGTCCATCGGCCAGTCGAGCAGGTGGGTGTAGCCGGCTTCCTTGAGCAGATCGGGCGTGGTGGCGTTCTCCGATGCGCCCGGGCCCATCCAGCCGGTGGGCGGTTTGCCGAACGCCTTGCCGATGGCCGCGGTGATCTCGGCGATCGCGCGGGCTTCGTCCGATTCCCACATGCCGCGATGCACTTCGGCGTTGCTGCGCCCGTGACCGACGATGTCATCGCCGCGCTCTTTGAGGCGCGCGACGATGTCGGGATAGAGCTCGGCCACCGAGCTGTTGAGCAGCGTGGTCGTTTTCAGGCCGAGCTGATCGAGCATGCGGAACACGCGCCAGATGCCCACCCGGTTGCCGTAGTCACGCCAGGCATAGTTGCGCGTCGAGCCCGGCGCGTTGGGCACCGACGGGTCCATGCCGATGCCGGTGTTGAATGCGAAGTGCTCGATGTTGACCGCCACGTAGAACGCCAGCCGCTTGCCGCCGGGCCAGGAGTAGTCCTTGCGTTTCTCGATCGAGGAAAAGTCGTAGCGGTTGTGATGCGGGAGCTTCATGTGAGTCCAGTCTCCGGGCAATGGTGCGTGACGATCGGGAAGGTTTTCCCCGAGGGTGAGGTGATCGGTTGAGGCTTGACCCTCGTGCCGCGCGCGGCGAGCATGCGGGTCGAGTTCGATGTTACGCAAAATCGGTTCGGTGCAAAGCGCTGCAAGTGCAGGGCGAGTGCTAAGGGCTGGTGTAAGACGCCAGTGCAAAGGACGGGCGTGAGGGTTGCAAGTGAGGACATTGAAGGTGGCGACATGAACGATCGAGGAGCAGTCATCGTCACCGGCGCCAGTCGCGGCATTGGCGCGGCGGCCGCGGTGCTGGCGACTCAGGCGGGTTACGCGGTGACGCTGATTTACGCGACGC
>CADECO010000026.1:5112-9796 GCA_902825905.1 uncultured beta proteobacterium | reverse complement strand
GCCGCGGTGCTGGCGACTCAGGCGGGTTACGCGGTGACGCTGATTTACGCGACGCGCGACGATCGCGCCGCACAGGTCGTGGCGCAGATCGAGGCGGCTGGCGGTAAGGCGCTGGCGATCCGCATGGATGTGGGCGACGAAGCCGCGGTGCGATCCGCGTTCGAGCGCACCCGCGCCGAGTTCGGGCGCATTCACGGACTGGTGAACAACGCCGCGATCACCGGCGGGCATTCGCGCATGATCGACACCGAACTTACCACGGTGCGCGAGGTGATCGACGCGAACGTCGTCGGTGCGTGGCTGTGCGCGCGCGAGGCGATCCGCTGCATGGCGAAGAGCCGCGGCGGCGCGGGTGGTGTGATCGTCAACGTGTCATCGAACGCCGCGCGCAAGGGCTCGCCCAACAACTGGATCCACTACGCCATGACCAAAGGCGCGCTCGACACCATGACGGTCGGGCTGGGTGCGGAGATGGCGCCCGATGGCATCCGCGTGGTCGGTGTGCGCCCCGGCCTGGCCGACACCGATATCCACAAGGATCGCGATGCGGCGATGACGGCCCGCATGACGGCGTCGATTCCGATGGGCCGGATGTCGAGCCCGGAAGAAGTCGCGCGGGTGATCGTCTGGGCGCTGTCGGCCGAGGCGAGTTACGTCACGGCGACGACGATCGATGTGACGGGGGGGTACTGACCCCGTCGGCTACACAGCCTCCTGCTCCCTCCACAAATCCAGCGCCTGCTGCACCGGCCGGTCGGAGAACGAAAACATCACCGACTCCTCGGTCGCGTCGATCCGGTAGTTCACCCACGATGGCGCGACGAACACGTCCTTGGGCTCGTAGTCGAAGGTCTTGTCGCCGATGGTGACCTTGCCTTTGCCTTCCATCACGGCGAACGCGGTGGCATCGGTCGAGCGGTAGTTCTTGCCGGCGAATCCCTTGGGCAGCATCTGCAGGAACGTGCCGATCGTGGGCATGGCCGATTTGCCGTCGACCGGATTGACGTACTGCAGCTTCCATCCATGCGAAGGATGCGGCGCGTCGGCCTTCTTCAGCTCTTCCAGTGCGCCGCGCGAGCGTTCGTACGGATACCAGAACAGCGGCGAGGTGTGGCTCTTGGCCTTGTAGTTGAGCGGCAGCATGGTCTGACCGAAGCGCGCGAGCGATTCGCCGTCGGTGCGGGTGGTCTTCTGCTTCTGCTCGTCGGGGCGCTCCATGAACTGCGCGTCGAACAGTTCGACGATCTGGATATCCAGGCCGTCGAGCCACACCACCGGCTCGTTGCCGGGGTTGCCGTGGTCGTGCCAGCACCACGACGGCGTGATGATGAAATCGCCCGGGTGCATCGTGACCCGCTCGCCGTCGACCGCGGTGTACGCGCCGTTGCCTTCGAGCACGAAGCGCAGTGCCGATTGCGAATGACGGTGCGCGCGCGCGACTTCGCCGGGCAGGATCAGCTGCAGGCCCGCGTACAGGCTGTTGGTGATGCGCGATTTGCCGCGCACGCCGGGGTTCTCCAGCACCAGCACGCGGCGCTCGGCTTCCTCGGCGCTGATCAGCTTGCCCGATTCGAGCAGCCACGGCCGCATCTGCGACCACTTCCAGATCGCCGGCTGACAGGCCGTCTTCGGTTCCTTGATCACCAGGCCGTGCAGCACCTCCCACAGCGGCGACACGCTGGCGCTGTCGATCTTGTCGTAGAAGGCTTTGCGTTCAGTTTGATTGTTCGGCTTGAGGACGGCGGACATGGCGGCTCCGAAGGTCAGGGTCCAGACAGATGGGCGCAATGTTACCGCTGCGGCCCGCTCGCGGTCCGTGCTACGCGCCCTGCCTGTGCTGTCTGCCCAGATACGCCGCGATCACTTCCGGATTGGCGAGTACCACCTCCGGGCTGCCTTCGGCCAGGTACTGCCCGTAGTTCAGCACGTAGAGACGATCAGCCAGATCGGCCACCATCTGCATGTCGTGCTCGACCCAGATCATGGTGATGCCCAATTCGTGTTTGATCCGCAGGATGTGGCGGGCGAGATCTTCGCGTTCCTCACGGTTGAGACCGGCCGAGGGTTCGTCCAGCAGCAGCAGCTTGGGGTCGAGCGCCAGCGCGCGCGCGAAGCCGACCACCTTCTGAATGCCGAATGGCAGTCCGCCGACGTGCCGGTGGCGGAAGCTTTCCAGTTCGACGAATTCCAGGATCTCTTCGATACGCGCGCGATGGACGTGCTCCTCCTCGCGCACGCGTTGCGTGAACAATCCGCCGGCGAGCACGCCGGTTTTCATCTTGGCGTGACGGCCGACCAGCAGATTCTCCAGCACCGTCATGTGCGGGAACAACTCGCCATGCTGGAACGTGCGCGCGATGCCCATTGCGGCGATCGCATGCGGCTTGCCGCGCGTGATGTCGCGGCCATCGAAGCGGATCGTGCCCGCGCCCGGTCGGTAGATGCCGCAGATGCAATTGAGCACGCTGGTCTTGCCCGCGCCGTTGGGGCCGATCAGCGCGAGCAGCTTGCCCGGTTCGGTGGCGAACGAAACGTCGCTCAGCACGCGCAGTCCGCCGAAGGCGAGCGTGACGCCGTCGAGCTGGAGCGTGGAGGCCTCAGCCATACCACCGCCTGCTGCGCCGATACTGCTTCACGTCGCGATAGCTGCGCCGCGCCGCGCCGCCACCGAGATAGAACTCGCGCACATCGGCATGGCTCGACAGGCGCTCGGGCGTGCCGTCGAGCACCAACCGGCCGTTCTCGATCACGTAGCCATGGTCGGCGATATCCAACGCGACTTGCGCGTTCTGCTCGACCAGCAGGATGGTCATGCCCAATTCGCTGCGAATGGCGCGCAGCCGCTGCATCAACTCCTCGACCATGATCGGCGACAGGCCGAGCGAGAGCTCATCGACCAGCAAAAGCTCCGGGGCGCACATCAGCGCGCCGCCGATGCCCAGCATCTGCCGTTCACCGCCGCTCAGATATCCGGCCTCGCGCGACTTCAATCGCGCAAGCGCCGGGAAGTACGTGTAGACCGATTCGGTGAGACGGCGGCGTTCGGCGCTGGTTGCGCGCGTGACGTTGGCATCGAGGTTCTCCGCGACGGTGAGGTTCTCGAACACCTTCTGCCGCTCGGGCACCAGCACGATGCCGCGCGCCGTGACTTCGTACGGTGGTTTGTTCTCGATGCGCTCGCCCTTGTAGACGACGCTGCCCTGGGTGACGCGCGCATCGTCCAGGCCGATGAAGCCGGAGATCGCGCGCAGCGTGGTGGTCTTGCCCGCGCCGTTGGTGCCCAGCAGTGCGACGATCTGCCCGCGCTCCACCTTGAGCGATACCCCCTGTACCGCCGTCACCACGCGGTGGTAGACGACTTCGAGCTGTTCGACGATCAGGAGCGCTTCAGCCATGGGTGCGGGCCGCCTCGTCTACGTGTTCTTCAGCGTTTGCTCAGCGGCGTCTGCTTGAACGGCCACAGCAGGAAGTAGTTCTGCACGCGCTGCCAGATGCCTACCAGACCGAGCGGCTCGAACAGCAGGAACAGGATCATGATCAAACCGAAGGCCGCGTAGTTGATCGCGAACACCGAGCCTGACCATGCTTCAGGCACCGGCAGCACCGTCATCAGGAACTCGATCGCGTAGGGAAACAGCACCACGAAGATCGCACCGAGAATCGCGCCAAGCATCGAGCCCATGCCGCCGATGATCACCATTGCGACGTACTGGATGGTGAGAAACAGCGAGAACGCCTCGCCCGACACGAAGCCGCGGTAGTAGGCGAACAGGCAGCCGGCCACCGCCGTCATCGTCGAGCTGACCACGAACGCGGCGAGCTTGTAGCGGTGCACCGGAATGCCCAGCGCTTCGGCCACCGTTTCGCGGCCGAGGATCGCGCGCCACGCCCGCCCGGTGCGGCTGCGCACCAGGTTGATGCCGAACAAGGTCGCCGCGATCGCGAACGCGAGCAGCACGAAGTACCAGACTTGCGGATCACTGATCACGAACGGGCCGATCGCCGGCGGTTCGATCACCACACCGGTGGAGAATCCGCGCCGTGTTTCGTATTCGTGGCCGATGTAGATGACGATGAAATGCAGCGCGAGCGTGCTCACCGCGAGGTACAGGCCGCGCAATCGCAGGCTCGGCAGCCCGAAGATCACGCCGATCAGCGCACCCACCAGCGCCGAGGCCGGCAGCGTGAACCAGATGCCGGCATTGAGTTCCTTCACCAGGATGCCGGTGGTGAACGCGCCGGCCGCGAGCAGCCCCGCATGGCCGAGCGAGATCTGGCCGGCGAAGCCGGTGAGCAGCATCAACGCCACCGCGCCGATCACCGCGAGGCTCACCTGATTGGCCAGATCGAGCTGAAACGGCGAGGCGATCAGCGGCAGCACGACCAACGCCAGCGCCAGAACGGCACAGCTCCAACGCTGCAGGCGCGTGTCGAGCAGGCGCAGGTCCTGATCGTAGTGCGTGCGAAGGTAGCCGCTGGCGTGTGGCATGAAGGGTGACGGTTGAAGGCGTGGTTAGACGCGGTCGAGTTCTTCTTTCGAGCCGAACAGCCCCCACGGCCGGAAGATCAGGAACGCGAGCAGCACCAGGAACGGGACGACGTCGGCCAGCAGCGGATCGACGTAGTGGATCAGCAGCACCTCGGCGCCCGCGACGATCAGCGAGCCGAGCAGCGCGCCCAGCAG
>CADECO010000026.1:1997-5012 GCA_902825905.1 uncultured beta proteobacterium | reverse complement strand
TTGGTCCATTCGAGCGGACCGCCGCGCAGGCCTTTGAGGTCGACCTTGACGTTGTTCATCGCGGCGAGCGTCTTCTGCGGGGTGGCCGGCCAGCCGGCGTTCTTGAGCACCTGCTCGACCACCAGCCCGGCGATGAATCCTTCAGTGGCGTAGCTCACCGGATACTTCAGATTCGCGCGATGCATGGCGGCGCGGATCTCGGCCTGCGTGGGCACTTCGTCGGCGAATAGCGCGTTGGTGCCGATGACGTAGAAGTTCGGATCCTTGATGCGCGCCAGTTCGTCTTCGGCGTTGTTGTGTGCCCAGGTGACGTAGCCGCCGTTCCAGCCGATGCGGCGCATCGCCTCGAAGGTGCGCACCTGCGAAAGCCACGGCGACCACGAGAACATCCAGTTCGGGTTGCCTTCCTTCAACTTGGTGGCGAACGGGGTGTAGTCCGGCGCCGGCGGCGGCGTGATCTGCTTCTCCACCACCGTCATGCCCGATTCCTTGGCGACCTTCTCGGCGTGTTCGATGCCCGCTCGCGCCACCGGAATCGCCATCGCGGCGAAGCCGATGCGCACCGGCTCCTTGGCCTGCGACTTGACGAAGCTCACCGCCGCCTGCGAGTCGAGATTCGCGCTGAACGCGGTGGAGCAGAACTGCAGCGGGTCGGCCGGGGGAAAGGTTTCGTTAGGACAGACCGCGCCGGCGTAGTAGAGCGGCACACCTGCACGCTTCGATTCGGCCACCATCGGCGCATAGGTCGAGGACAGGCTGGTGTTGATCATCATCAGCACCTTGTCCTGCGACACCAGCTTCTTGGCATCGGCCGCGGCCTTCGACGGTTCGCCCTGGTTGTCCTGAATCACCAGCCGCACCTGTTTGCCGTTGATGCCGCCGCGGCTGTTGAGGTGGTCGAGATAACCCTTGAGCGCATCGACTACCGGTGCGTAGGTGCCCGCCTGGGGGCCGGTCATCGCGCCGCTCACGCCGATCACATAGGCGTCCTGGGCTGACGCTGCCGACGCCGCGGCGATCGCGACGAGTGCAACGAGCGAGCTTCGTTTCATGGATGGGTCTCCTCGATTGGGGTGCTGATTCTTGATCGATGTCGATAGCCCGCACGGCCCGCGGCCAGGGGGTTGCTGCAGCACGTCATCCCAACACGTTGCCCGCGCCGCGCGCGACGATCCTCTCCTCGCGGTCATCATACATGGACTCCACCAGCGTCTCGAACCGCTGGTACATGAGGTTGCGCTTGACCTTGCGCGTCGGCGTCACGGGTTCGCCTTCCTCTTCCGGATCGAGCGCCTTGGGCAGGATGCGGAACGCCTTGATGCTCTCCACGCGTGCGAGCGCCTCGTTGGCCTTGTCGATCTCACGTTGCAGCATGGCCACGACTTCGGGCCGCTCGGTGAGATGGGTGAAGCCGGAGTAGACGATGTCGTTGGCGCGCGCCCAGTCGGCCACGCTGTCGAAATCGATCTCGACCAGCGCGGTGAGGTACTTGCGGTTGTGGCCGAACACCACCGCTTCTGACACGTAGGGACTGGCGCGCAGGATGTTCTCGATGAACGAGGGCGAGAGCGTCTTGCCGCCGGAGGTGACGATGAAATCGCGCGCGCGGTCCATCAGCCGCAGTGATCGGCCGGTGCGGCTGCCGGTCGATGTGTCCGTGAACGGGCCGTTGGGTCCGGACGAAGCGGCCGCGGAGCTGCCCGCATCGGTGCTCGATGCGTCGATCCATTCGCCGATGTCGCCGGTGCGCATCCAGCCGTCGGCGCCGAGCACCTCGCGCGTGGCCTGCGCGTTCTGCCAGTAACTCTCGAAGCCGTCGTCGAGCTGCGCGAGGATCTCGCCGTGCTCATCCAGTTTCACTTGCACGCCCGCCACCGGCTCACCCACATTGCCGGGGCGCGGAAACGGACCGCGTTGGCCGGTGATCGGGGCGCCTGCCTGTTCGGTCTGGCCGTAGAGCTCGACCACGTTCACGCCCCAGATCTGCCACAGCGCCATCGTCTCCGTCGCCAACGCTGCGCCGCCGGAGATCACCAGCTTCAATTGATCGAGTCCCAGCTTGTTGAGCAATGGTTTGAACACGAGTGCGCGCGCCAGCGTGTAGGGGCCGCTTTCGCGCAGCTCGCCTTCCCAGCGGCGTCGTGCCGTTTCACGCCCGACCTTCATCGCCCACTCGTACGTGCGGCGCTTGATCGGCGAGGCGCTGTTCATGCCTACCAGCACCTGCGAGGCGAACTTCTGCAGGTAGCGCGGCACGGTCACCAGCATCGTGGGCGCCACTTCGAACAATGTTTCGGGAAACGCCTCGACCGTCTCGCCGAAATGCGGCACCACGCGTGATACCAGCGGCAGCGTGATCGCGACGTTGCGACCGAGCACATGGCACAGCGGCAGATACGCCACCGTGCGATGCGTCTCGCGTTCGAGCGTCGGGTAGTGCTCGACGAACCGCGCGCACGCGGCCAGATGCTTGCCGTGAGTGATCAACGCGCCCTTGGGATGGCCGGTGGTGCCGGAGGTGTACACGATGAACGCGGGCGCACGTGGATCGAGCGAGTGCACGTGCAATTCCAGCGCGCGCACCGCCTCTTCGCCCTCAGTCGCCGCGTCCGCCATCATCGCTTCGTAGGGCAGCAACAGCGCGTGCTCGTACGCGAACATCGCCGTCGTATCCACCACCACGATCTTGCGCAGCCGCGGCAGGCGATCGAGCAGCGGCAGGATCTTGTCGACGTACTCCTGATTCTCGGCGACGAACACGCTCGCACCGCCATCCTGCAACTGGAATTCGAGTTCGGCCGCCGAGGCGGTGGGATAGATGCCGTAGACGATCGCACCCAGCGCTTGCGCACCCTGATCGAGAATGAGCCATTCCTCGCAGGCGTCGGCCATGATCGCGATCCGCTCGCCGCGTTGCAGGCCAAGCTGCGCGAGCGCGGTCGCCGCGCAGCCCGCAAGCTCGGCGTAGCGGCGCCAGGTGCGCTCGCGGTAGATGCCGCGATGCTTCGATCGGAA
>CADECO010000026.1:0-1897 GCA_902825905.1 uncultured beta proteobacterium | reverse complement strand
GGCCAGCAATCCGCCGCGCGTTGACGTCTGCCGGCGTGCCCTCTACCCTCGCGTCCCCGACTACACCCGTCCAGTGCCGCCATGCCTCTAATCGTCGATGGAAAGCCGCCGTTCCGCGCCGATCACGTTGGCTCGTTGTTGCGTCCGGCCACGCTGCGCCAGGCATTCCGGCAGCACGGCGCCGGGCAGATGAACGACACCGATTTCGAACGCGCGATCGATCAGAGCATCCGCGAGGTCATCAAGTTGCAGCAGGAATGCGGCCTGCAGGTCGTCAACGACGGCGAGTTCCGGCGCGGTTCGTACTGGAGCCGGTTCGTCGAACGCATGGAGGGATTTCGCATCGGCACGGCGGTGTTCAAGTTCCACGACGAGCAGGGGCACGTCACCGATTTCACCGCGCCCTACATCAGCGGCAAGCTGCGCCGCATGCAGCCGATCGCGCTCGATGAGTTGGAGTTCATCCGCAGCGTCACGTCCACGCCGCCGAAGATCACGCTGCCCTCGGCCCCGACGATGCAGTTCTACAGCGGGCCCAACGCGATCGACGCCGGCGTGTATGCGAGCCGCGCCGTGATGTTCGCCGACCTGGGGCGCGCCTACGTCGAGGAGATCACCGCTTTGCACGCCGCCGGATTGCGTTACGTGCAGATCGACGAAGTGCCGCTGGCGATGTTGTGCGACCCCGCGATCCGCGAGCAGGTGCGTGCACAGGGCGATGACCCGGAGGCGCTGGTCGATCTGTATGTCGACGCGCTCAATGCTTCGGTCGCGGGCATTCCTGCCGACATGGTGGTGGGGCTGCATCTGTGCCGCGGCAATTTCAAGGCGCACTTTCTGTCGGAGGGCGGGCTCGATCCGGTGGCCGAAAAGCTGTTCGGCAAGGTGCGGGTCAATCACTTCCTGATCGAGTACGACACGCCGCGCGCGGGCGACTTCAAGGCGCTGCGCCATGTGCCGAAGAACAAGGGCGTGGTGCTCGGCCTGGTGAGCACCAAGACGCCGGCTCTCGAATCGGCCGACGCGCTCAAGCGGCGCATCGACGAGGCCGCTCGCTTCATCGATCTCGATCGGCTGGCGATCAGTCCGCAGTGTGGTTTCGCGAGCACGGTCGCGGGCAATCCGGTGACCGAGGCCGACGAGCGGGCCAAATTGAAACTATGCGTCGATGTGGCGCGCGATGTGTGGAAAGGACACTGACGAAGATGGACTTGCAGATCAAGGGAAAGACCGGTCTGGTCACTGGCGCCTCGAGCGGTATCGGCCGCTCGATCGCGATTGCATTGGGCGCCGAGGGTGTGCGACTGGCGCTCACGGCGCGTCGGCGCGACAAGCTCGACGAGGTGGCCAAGGAGATCGTTGCCAAGGGCGGCCCGGCGCCGGTGATCGTCGAGCAGGATTTCATGAGCGACGAGGCGCCGGCGAAGATCGCCAGCGGTGCGCTTGCCGGGCTGGGTGCGGTGGACATCCTGATCAACAACGCGGGCGGCAGCCGCGCGTTCAAGCTGCATACGCCCGAGGAGCAGTGGAACGAGGCGATGACGCTCAATTTCACGCGGCAGCGGCAACTCGCCGACAAGCTGATCGATCAGATGATCGCGCGCAAGTGGGGCCGCATCGTCAACATCACCGGCAAGTCGGAGCCCGAGGGGATCAACGGCGCGTTCTGCGCCAAGGCGGCGATGCACTCGTGGGCCAAGGGGCTGTCGCGCGAGGTCGGCAAACACGGCATCACCGTGAACTCCATTCCGCCGGGCCGCATCATCAGCGAACAGATCCTGCGCAACTACTCGCCGGAGTATCGCGCGTGGCAGTCGGAGCACGAGATTCCGGTGGGCGAGTACGGTCAGCCTGAAGACATCGCCAACCTGGTGTGCTTCCTGGCCTCGCCGCTCGC
>CADECO010000025.1:28044-34151 GCA_902825905.1 uncultured beta proteobacterium | reverse complement strand
CCCCCTCCGCCGCCTGCGGGAACGCCGCCGCCACCGCCACCTGGTGTGGTGCCTCGCAGCTAGGAAATATTCGCACAAGGGGGCCCGGCCCCTCGTAGCTCCCGGGAAAATTTCGGACCTCCCCATCAGTGGGATAGCTTGTGTGGAGGTCCCTAGGGCATTGCCCTTTGCGAATCAGCAAGCGGTGACCGCGCTCAGACGTTACGCTTGAGGCGTGACGAGTCCGAACAACGCATCGCCAGAACGCTGGTCCGGCCGCATAGGCTTCATTCTCGCCACCGTCGGCTCGGCTGTCGGCATCGGCAGCATCTGGAAGTTTCCGTACGAGGTCGGCAGTAACGGCGGCGGTGCGTTCGTCGCGTTTTATCTCGCCGGACTCGCGCTGATCGTCGTGCCGCTGATGCTGGCCGAGTTCGCTATCGGCCGCAAAGGCGCGGGCGACCCACTCACCAGCATTGCCGCCGTTGCGCGGAATTACGGTGCCGGCGGCTGGTGGGTGATGTTCGGTGCGCTCGGCGTGCTCACGGGGTTCCTCATCCTCAGTTTCTACGCAGTGATCGGCGGCTGGACCATCGGTTACGCGTTCGAAACGATCGCGCTGGGACTGCCCGGCGCCGACGCTCAGGCGGTCCGCTCACGGTACGAAGCATTCCTGGCATCGCCGGGCGCGATGTTCGGCTATCAATTCTTGTTCCTGGCGATTGCAGCGATCGTCGTCGCTCGCGGCGTAGGGCACGGGATCGAAGCCGCAGCGAAGGTGCTGATGCCGCTGTTGCTGGTGCTGATGCTGCTGCTCGCCGGCTACGCCATGATCGAAGGCGATGTCGCACGGACGATGCGCTATCTGTTCGTCCCTTCGTTCGAGCAGGTGAGCGCACGCGCGGCGCTCGAAGCCGTGGGACTGGGGTTCTTCTCGATCGGCGTGGGTCTTGGCCTGATGATCACCTACGCCGCCTACAGCGATGTGTCGATCTCGCTGCGCGAGGTCGCGATCGCATCGGTGGTGGCGGACACGGCGATCTCGCTGTTGGCCGGGCTTGCGGTGTTTCCGATCGTGTTCGCCAATCAGCTCGATCCGGCGAGCGGTCCGGGATTGGTGTTCGTCACGCTGCCGCTCGCGTTCGCGAAACTGCCGCTCGGATCGATCGCCGCGATCGCCTTTTTCCTGCTGTTGTTCGTGGCCGCGCTGGCTTCGGCGATCTCGATGCTGGAGCTGGTGGTCGCGATGCTGGTGCGCCGGTATGGCTGGTCACGCCGTGCGGCGAGTGGGGTCAGCGCTGCCGTGTGCTTCGTCGCCGGCGTGCCGACGGTGTTGTCGTTCAACTACTGGGCTGACTGGCATCCGCTCGCCGCGGTGCAGGGATTCACCACCGCGACCTTCTTCGATCTGCTGGACTATCTGACCTCCAACGTGCTGCTGCCGATCGAAGGCTTTGCGCTGGCGTTGTTTGCCGGCTGGGCGATTCCGGCGCGATTCCTGCGCGAGCAGCTGCGGCTGGGCGAACGATCGAGCGCGATCCTGCTCGTGCTGCTGCGTTATGTGGCCCCGGCCGGGATCGCGATGGCTTCGCTCGGGGCGATCCTCATCGCACATTGAGCGCACCGGTTCCGTGCGATCGGGACCGCCACGGTCTCGCTTGGAGCGTCGTTACTGCCGTTGCCGCCTACGCCCTCAGGCACTCCGAGAGAACTTCTGTCCAATCGTTGCGCAGGCGTTCGTAAGCGGCGTGATCGTCCAGGCTTGCGTACAGGACGTGATGATCGACGGAGATGCTCGAGGTCGTCGTGCGCCCCTTGCCCGGACACTCGACGTGCACCAGCCATGTATCACCCAGCGGCTCGAGCGCGAAGTGACAGCCTCCGAGCCCGATGTCATTGAGCACGCGGCTACAGGCTTCATGAGCGGCTTCGGTCTCAGCGGCGGAGTAGGACATGGCTGGACGCGGCGACGGGCGACAACAGTATTCAAAGCCGCGCGCGGGCGGAACTGATTGACGGTGATCAATGAACATGACGAGACGGTTCGTGCGTGTAAAAGGTGCGCTGCCGTCGACGGCTACAAACTCGCGCCGCGCGTGCCGGCATGGGACTTCTCGAAGCGCGTCTGGCACGGCACGCATCGCAGCGCCGTGGGCTGTGCGTCGAGTCTGGTGCTATCGATGCGCTCCTCGCAGTCGAGGCATAGCCCGTACTTGCCGCTGTCGATGCGGGTGAGTGCGGCCTCGATCGCGCGCAGCTCGCCGACGTCGCGGCTGATTTCGGCGCGTTCGGTGTCGATCAACGACGACGCGGTCGATTCGTCGCCGGAATTGCCGACTTCGCCGGCGATGGCACGAAACGGTTCGTCTTCAGCGCGGCCCGTCATCTCGGCGATCTGTCCGCGCAACTCGCTCGCGCGCTGCGCGAGCTTGTGCCGTAGCGACTCGAGGTCATACCGTTCGAACGAGACCATCCGCTTTCCTTCCGTTGTTCCTTGCACCTGACGCGACGTTAGCGCCGGCGCGAATGCCCCCGATTGACTTCCATCAAGCCGTCATTCGGTGCGGTTCTGGGCGTGAGTTGATCGCTGTCAATCGGCTCGGAACGGATCGTCCTACGCTTGCAGACACGAGGTCGAATTCATCTGTGCTGCGTGCGAGCCGCGACCGGTTCCGAGCGATGGGCAAGGACCTCGACTCTTTGCATCTCTCCCCGCAACTGCTTCCGACAAAGTCAGGAGACTCTCATGGCGAACATCACACCGTTCGGCTCGCTGCGCGACATGGCCCGGCTCGATCCGTGGCGCGACTTCGATGATCTGTTCAAGGCGTTTCGCATGCGTCCGGCGCTGCGCGAGGTCGATCTGCCCGCCGAAATCCGCGTCGACGTCACCGAAGACGAGAAGAATTACATCGTGAAGGCTGACATCCCCGGCGTCACCAAGGAAGACATTCAGGTCTCGATCGACGGCAACCAGGTGGCGATCTCGACCGAGGTCAAGCGCGAGAAGGAAGAGAAGGACAAGAACACGCTCGTGCGTGAGCGCTACTACGGCAAGCAATATCGCAGCTTCATGCTGGATTCGGACGTCGATGACGCCAAGGCCGAGGCGACATACAAGGACGGCGTGCTGCAGCTCACGTTGCCGAAGAGGGCCGGCACTGCGACCAGGAAGCTCGAGGTTCGCTGACGAGGAAAACGAAGCGAGCCGCGCAGTCGGCTCGCTTCTTTCGATCCAACACTGTTGGCGGAAGTTGGCGGAAAAGAGTGGGAGTCGAACCCACCAGAGACGTCTGACGCCTCTCCACGGATTTGAAGTCCGGGCGCCCCACCGGGGTGCGATTCTCTTCCGTTGTCGCGGGCTGAAGTCTAACGGCAAGCGCCTTTCAGCTGCGCCGCTCGCCGCAGTTACTTCGGCGCGTTCTCGTCGCGCACGAACAGGCCGCCGGCTGGACGCAGCACTTCGCGCGCCTCGCCGGCGCGCCGGGTGAAGCGCACGCGGTCGAAGAATTCCAGCACCTCGATCGTGACGTTGCGGCCCAGCGCGCTCCTGTCGCGGAACGCGGCGACGGTGAGCTTGCGATCAGCATCCTTGGCTGCCAGATCGCCGGCCAGTGTTGCCAGTTGCTGAATCGCCGCTGGCGTATAGAACCGCGCGTCGCTCACGCGATGCAGGATCCCCTGGCGTGCGGCCCGTTCGAGCATCGACTGCACCTTCTTCGCATCGGCGCGCACGGCCGCGGCGATCTCATGGGAACTCGGCGGCCGCGTCGCGTTGGCTTCGATCGCGCGCATGATCTTTTCCCACAGCGCCGCCTCGGCCGCATTGACCTTCGGGCGATGCGAGGGTAGATGCACGACCGCACCCGTGCGAGCCAGGGTGTTGTCCTTGATCAGCTCGCCCGCGATGACGACGGCGACTTCACGAGGCAGCGTGCCATGGCTTGCGCGCAGCAACTGATCCTCGGGCATGCCGGCCTGCTCGGGGAAGCGCTTGTGATGCGCGGCGGCGGCATCGAGCGCGGCGCGGCGGAAATGCTCCCACTGATCGATCGCGAAGACGAGCTGCCGATCCGGCAGGTCGATCGACCGGTGCGGCACCTGGTCCAGCACGGCTTTGCGCTCGGCCGGACTCAGGTTGCGATTCGCGGCGAACTGCGTGAACGAGAGGCCGTGCACGGCGGTTGGCAGCAGGGCCGCCAGGGCTTTCGCCGCATCGAGCTCCTCGTGCGCGCGCAGTTGCGCGAGACGCTCCGGCCTGGCGCGCCCGCGTCGTGGCGGGTAGATGTCGATCACGCTCCCGCCGCCCAGGGTGCGGCGCGCCGATTGATCGCGCACGATGAAGCGGTCGCCGTGCGCTGCTCCGATCGGGTGATCGAGCACGAGCTGCACCAATCCGGATTCGCCCGGGGCGATGCGGTCGGCCTCCAGCACGGCTACACGCGCCGTCACATCGCTTGCGCCGAGATGGACGTGCACGGGCGTCCAATGCATCAGCGGTTTTGCCTCGCTCGCGAGCAGGCGCAGGCGCGCGTCGAACTTCGGCGCGGCGGGCGGTGCGTCGGGGTGGACGATCCAGTCACCGCGGCGCAGATGTTCGACGTCGAGTTGCGTGCTGGCCAGATTCAGGGCGCAGCGTTCGCCCGCCCGGCCGACCTGCGCCACAGCGTTCTGAGCATGGATGCCGCGAATCCGCGCCGGCTGCGCCGCCAACAGGGCTCGCACCTGATCGCCCACTGCAATCTGACCGGCGACGACCGTGCCCGTGGCGATCAGTCCGGCGCCGGAAACCGTGAAGGTGCGATCGACCGCCAGCCTGAAGTTGCCGTGGCTGGCACGCGCCGCGATGCTCCGTGCCATGGCTTCGAGCCGGTGTTTGAGCGTGGCGACCCCTGCACCGGTGATGGCGGACACTGGAAAAATCTCCGCGCCTGTCAGGGAGGTGGGTGCGAGCAATGCTGTGATCTCGCTGTGCACCTCCGCGACGCGCGCTTCACTCACACGATCGATCTTGGTGAGTGCCACCAGCCCCTGACGTACGCCCAGCAGGTCGAGAATCGCCAGGTGCTCGCGTGTCTGCGGCATCGGACCATCGTCGGCAGCGACAATGAACAATGCTGCATCCACCCCGGCCACACCGCACAGCATGTTGTGGACGAAGCGCTCATGTCCGGGCACATCGATGAAGCCGATGGTGACGTCGGCGGTGAGCTTGAGGTACGCGAAGCCGATGTCGATCGTGAGTCCGCGCTTTTTTTCCTCGGGCAGTCGATCGGTATCGATGCCGGTGAGTGCTTTGACCAGCGACGTTTTGCCGTGGTCGACGTGCCCGGCGGTGGCGATGATCATCGGTCAGGCGTCGCTATCGAGTTCCGGATACCGGCGGAAGATGCCTTTCTCGTTGAACGGAATCCGTCGAGGCGAGGCGAGATAGCGCGCAACGTTGGGCAGAGCCGCGACCCGGTCGTGCACCGCGACCACCCGCGCATGGCTCGACTCAGCGTGTCGCATCGCGTTCGGGAAGGCGTAGCGCAGACCGGCGACGATCTGGAACAGCGACAGATCGACATGGCTGAGCGCGGTGCCGACGCTGTGCACGCCGTCGTTGCCGCCGATGATCCGCTCGAAGTATCCCAGGTACTTCGGCATGCGCTCGGCGATGAACACTTTGCTACGCCGCGCCGCTTCCGGTTTCTGGTCTTCGTAGTAGAGGCTGGATCCGATCGGATGATGGGTGTCGTGGATCTCTTTGACGAAATCGGTGATCGTGAGTTGCAGGCCGTGCGCAACCACCTGGCTCGCTTCGTCGGACGGCACCAGCCCCAGGCGCGGCCCCAGGAACTGCAGGATGTTGGCGGCGTGGCTGACAAGCACGTTGCCCGCCTTGAGGAAGGGCGGTGCGAACGGCGTCGCGACGCTGCGCTCCATCAACCGCATCATCGCCGGTACGCCTTGACCGTCGCGTTCGTTGCCGCGTGCAACGTCGAGATAGTCAGCGCCCGCGGCTTCGAGCGCGAGGCGCACGAATTCGCCGCGTCCTTGAATTGAAGGCCAGTAGTACAGTTCGTAGCGCATAGTCCGCATATCATCCGGGTTCGAAATCGGTCGACCGGGTCGATCGAGTCCAA
>CADECO010000025.1:11983-27944 GCA_902825905.1 uncultured beta proteobacterium | reverse complement strand
GAGTACGTCGGGATTGTGGATGAGCGCGCAACGCGACTCAAGCGCGGCGCGACATCAGGTCTTTCAGGGGAGTGCACATGGCGATGAAGCAGGTTGGGGCAGCGATTCATGAACGCACCGCAGGCGCGATGCTTGCGGGCATACGGCATGCGGATCGGGTCGGCGTGCCGACCGTGTGGTTGACCACAGGAGCCGGTCCGGATGCGTTGACGGTGTTCGCGGCGGCCTCATCGGTCACCGAGCGGGTGCGCATGGGCACGGCGATCGTGCCGACGTATCCGCGCAATCCGGTGGTCGTCGCGCAGCAGGCGGCCGATATCGGCTCGATGATCCCGGGGCGGTTCATCCTGGGCGTGGGTCCGAGCCATGCGCCCACGGTGGAGCAGCGCTATGGCATCCCGTACGAGCGTCCCCTCGAACATCTGCGCGAATTCATCACCATCATGCGTGGACTGCTCAAGGGCGAGCAGGTCGATTTTTCGGGCAAGCGCTTCAAGCTGAGCGCCAAGCTTTCCTACGGGGCGGACGTACCGGTGATCATTTCGGCGCTGCGCGCAGGTTCGTTCGAACTGGCTGGTGAGGCCGCCGACGGCGCAGTGACGTGGTTGTGCCCGGCGCCCTATCTGCGCGACGTGGCGCTGCCGGCGATGGACCGTGGCGCCGCCAAGGCAGGACTCAAACGCCCGCGACTCGTCGCGCACGCGTTCGTGGCGTTGACCACCGATGCCGAGGCGCTCAAGCGCGGCGTCGAAGAGTCGCTCACGTACTACCCGCGCTTGAAGAATTACCAGGAGATGTTCGTTGCGGCCGGCTACCCCGAAGCGCGCAACGCCGGCTGGTCGCAAGGGATGATCGACGCGGTCGTGCTGCACGGCGATGCCGCCACTTGCGAGCGCAAGCTGCGCGCTTTCATGGAGACATCACGCTGCGACGAGATGATCCTGTCGGTGCTGGCGACCGGTGCCGACCGCACCGCGAGCGTGAACGGCACGCTGGAGTGGATCGGCAAGTTGTAGAGCCACGCTTGCTGATCAGGCGCCCGCGGCCCGTGCATCAATGGTGCGCAGGGGCGGGCTCCTTGCGCAGCGTGAGCAACCAGGCGAGCGACACGCACTGGATCGCCCCCAGTACGCCGAACACCAGCCAGTAGCCGGTTTGCGCGTAGCCGCCATCGCTGCGTGCGAACGGCTGCAGCAGCATGCCCGCACCCCACTGGGTGAGGAACGTGCAAACGAACATGCACATGTTGATCGCGGTAGTGACGCGGCCTGACATCGTGCGCGGGAACAGCATGGCCACGAAGGTGTAGGACAGCACGGTCGACATGGCGCCGAACCCGTAGGCGATCAGCAGCGGCAGGCGTGGAACGTCGGTGAAGCCGGCGAGCAGCAGACACACGACGCTGAGCGTCATGCCGAGCTTGAACATCGTCAGCCGTGGCACGCCGCGCGCGGCGAGCAGGTCGGCGCCGACACCGAATGCGGGCGAGGAAACGAGCGCGCTCACCGCGATCCAGAACAGCCAGGTCGCGGCAGTGGCGCGGGAGAGCCCGTCGACGTCCATCAGCCAGGGCACGATCCACAGGCCGAACAGGCCCTGGAAAGCCGACTGCACCGTGACCATCGGCAGGCCGAGTCGCCAGAACATGGGCGTGCGCGCGATCTGTCCGAACACGCGCCACTGATCGCGCCACGAGGCCGGCGCGAAGCCGGCCGTTTGCTTCGGAACCGCGAACCAGACCAGCGCGGCGATCGAGAGCGCCATCAGCGCAAACACGACGAAGGTGGCACGCCAGCCGATGTGGGCAGCGCTGAACTCGACCGGCGTGGTTGCCACCAGCGCGCCGAGGCTGCCGAACGCCATGGTCCAGCCGGTGAGCGATGCCAGCCGATCCATCGGATACCACAGCGCAAAGGCCTTGATCGCGCCCATCAGGCAGGCCGACACGCCAACGCCGATCATGATGCGGGCGATCGACAGGCCGACGAATCCCTGCGCAGTGGCGAACACGATCGATCCGCAAGCTGCAATGCCAAGCAGACCAGCCACGACGCGACGCGGGTCGAATCGGTCGAGCAGTACGCCAACAAGCGGCTGCATCGATGCGAACGCGAGGAAATAGACGCTGGTGAGCAGCCCGAGTTGCGCCGCGCTGAGCGAGAAGGAGTCCGCCAGCTCGTTGCCGATGACGGCATTCGCACTGCGAAACATGAACGAGATGAAAAAGCCGAGCGCGAACGGCAGGAACACCCGCGGGCCGAGCGAAACGATCGGGGCCGTCAAGGCCGGCGGCGGGGCGGCGCTGCTCAAGCCGCAGCCAGCAATGCGTGCACCGGCTCGAGCACCTCGCGCGTGCGCTCGTAGGGCGCCATGTGCGCGGCATCGGCGATGACCAGCGAGCGCGCATCGAGGATGGCCGCGGCGAAATCCGCGGCGTAGCTTGCGGGGACGAATGCGTCGCGCTCGCCGGCAACGATCAGCGTGCGCGCGCGGATGCGATAGAGGCGCCGGCGCAAACCCTTGTCGGGGATCGGCCAGAGAAACTTCGCCACCGCCGTCATGCCGCGCGCGATCGTGACCAGCGCTTCGACCTGATCGCCTGGTGTCGATTGCGCGGATTGATCGGGCTTGGTTGCCATCGGCCCGGTGGGCGCACCGCCGAGCCATAGGATCTTGTCGATCGTGGGATACGGCCGTGCAAAAAGATCGGCGACCGGACGTGCGTCGTCCCACAAGCCCACCGGTGAGAGCAGGGCGAGCCGGTTCACCCTGGCCGGGAAATGCGCCGCCAGCTCGGCTGCAACCATCGCGCCGATGGAGTGGCCGATCAGCGCGATGCGATCGAGCCCGAGCGCGCCGAGCACGTCGTCGTAGTGCAAAGCGAGATCGTGGATCGTACGCAGTTCGTCGAGTTCGGCGAGGTCATTGAAGCCCGGCGCGAGCGGCGCAATCACGCTGTAGCGCTCGGCCAGCGCGGCGACTACCGGGTCATGATCCTGCAGGCCGTGAACGCCATGCAGCCAGACCACGGTCGGGCCACGTCCGGCGCGCGCGATCTGCTGCGATCGACCCGAGGCGAGCTTGAGGGTTTCGCGATGCAACGTCGTGCTCATCGTCGTCACGCAGTGACCGGTGCACGCGTCGCTTGCGGCGATGCCGGGGATTCCTTGGGCCACCAGCGGTCTTCCCACTCGCTGAACTTGTTGCGCAGTTTTGGCATGACCTCCCGCGCGAAGCGGGTGGTGTTGGCGAGCGTCTTGTCCTTGGGCATATCGCCGAAGTGGCACAGCACCATGAGATGGCCCACGCGCAACGTGTCGGCCAGTTCGTTGAGGCGATCGATGACCGTCGCCGGACTGCCGGCGACGACATAGCCGCGATCGACGATGTCCTTCCAGGTCAGCGTGCCCGACAGCGCCGCGACACGCGAGACCTGCCCCTCGATGCCCTTGCGCAGCGTGGCGATCGATGCATAACCGGGCGGATTCGCGTACGCAGGATTGAAGTGCAGGCAGCGGTTATAGAAATAGAGCGCGTGCTTGGCGTAGAGGCGTTCGGCCTCGGCATCGGAATCGGCGACGCCAACGAACTGCAGGAACCCGGCGCGATACGGATTGGGATCGACACCGAGGCGATCCACTGCCTCCCAGTAGCCCTTCATCACGTTGATGCCGGCCTTGTAGCCGAAGTAGGACAGGTAGGCGTAGAGGAAATCGTTTTGCGCGCACCAGTCGTAGGTCTCGACGCTGCCGCCGCCGGGGATCCACACCGGAGGATGCGGCTGCTGGATCGGCCGCGGCCACAGGTTCACGTAGCGCAACTGCGTGTACTTGCCGTTGAACGCAAACGGTCGGGGTTCCTTCCAGGCGCGCATGATCAGTTCGACGCCTTCGCGGTACTTCTCGCGCAGCGTCGCCGGGTTCTCGCCGTAGCAATACGCCGAGTCCATCGGCGTGCCCACCGGAAAACCCGACACGATGCGCCCGTTGGACATCACATCCAACATCGACATCTCTTCGGCCACGCGGATCGGCGGGTTGTAGAGCGCGACCGAATTGCCCATCACCACGAGCTTGGCGCGCGTGGTGCGGCGGGTGAGCGCGGCGGCCATCAGATTGGGCGAGGGCATCAGGCCGTACGCGTTCTGATGATGTTCGTTGACGCAGATGCCGTCGAAGCCTTCGCGCTCGGCGAATTCCAGCTCGTCGAGATACTCGTTGTAGACCGCGTTGCCTTTGACGGGGTCGTACAGTTCGGCCGAGGGCACGTCGACCCACACGCCCGAATAGCGCTCGCGGAAATCGTCGGGCAGATGCGGGTACGGCATCAGGTGGAACCAGTGGAATTTCATGCGACCCCCTGCGATCGATGGCGCCGACCCCTTATACCGAAGCGGCGATGGTCGAACAAGCCGCAGGGCGCGGGGGCAGGGTGCGCGTCGGGCGCCGCTCCATCACGCGGCCACGAGCGCCATTAGAATCGCGGCCTTTGCGCGACTGAACATCGCGCGTTCGCGCGACGGAACGCAGCACGCTTGCCGTCGTACTTCGATCGACCTTCGACGGCTCATCATCGTGCAAGACTCGCACCAATCAATCCGCGAGCAGGTGCTGCGCGGCATCGCGCTCAATCGCGTTCCCGGCTATCACTTCTCGGGCAATTTCCTCGATTTCTCGTTCGATCATGTCAGTGCCGAATCGGCACGACTCAGCCTCGACGCCGGTCCGCACTGCATCGGCGCCGACGGCCAGATCAGCTTCGGAGCGGTGGCGATCCTGGCCGACCTCACGTTGGCCACCAGCATTCGTGCGCAGCTGGACAGCGCCGCGCGCCTGGCAACCGTGACGATGAGCCTGCAATTCACCGGAGCGCCCTTCAGTCGGCGGCTCTACTCGGAAGGAAGCTTTGACGGGTTCTTTGTGGGTGGTGCCGAGCGCCTGGGTACGAGTCACGTTCGGATCAGCGCCGAACCGTCCGCGGGAGAACGCGAGCTGGTGGGCTTCGGGACCGGCTCGTTCATGGCGATCGCGCCGCCCAAAGGCATGGTGCTCGCGCCGGTGCCGTTCCGCCGGCGCGGACATGAACCGGTGGACCTGCCCGCGCCCGATTCGCTGGACGCAACCGAGCGCGCGATCCTGCGCGCCGCGGATCGCACGCTCGCGCAGTCGTCGCGCGACGGCGAGGCCTTCATCGATGCCTTCTGGGGCTTGCGGCCGCGCAAGCTCGCCGCGGGCGCGTCATGCGTGACAAAAAACGCGCCGCACATCGGCAACCGTGTCGGACACGCGCAGGGTGGCATTCAGATCGCGCTCGCCGCCGCGACGGCGAGCGCCGCGTTGTCGCCGACGTGGGGGTTGAGCACGATCACCGCATCGTTCGTGAGCCCGGGCGAGGGCGCGCGGCTACGTGCACGCTCGCGGATCATCCACAAAGGAAGACTCACCGCGGTCATCCGCACCCAGATCACCCGGCCCGACAAGCGCGTGGTGCTGGATGTGGTGTCCAATCACGTGCATAGGGTGTGACGCGCCTGCACGACAGATCGAGCGCCTCTCGCGGTTAAGGGAGGAGGCACATCTCAGCCTTGCGTCATTCGTCGCGTCGCAGATCCATTACGAGCGAGAACTGATCGCCGACATACGTATTGAAGCCGAACAGCGCGGCCACACCATCGCGCCCGACATAGGCGCGCTTGATCGTGAGCCCGGCGCTCCCTGGTTTTGCGTGCAGCCGCTGCGCCACCTCGCCGCGCAGGAAGGTCGCGGTGGCTTCCTGGCGGATCGACACGATCTTGATGCCATGACGTTGCTCGACCAGCGAGTAGATCGCACCGGGCCAGTGCTGGATCTCGTCGCGCACATCGGCGTAGCGGGCGAGGATGTAGGTTTCATTCCATGCCGGGGGCAGCGGCATGGAGCGCTCCCGCGGCACCCGGTGCGAGCGGATGCGCAGGAAGCGCTCGCCGATTGCGCACGGCAACAGCGCCGCGACTGCGTCGTTCGCAATTACTTCGTCGAAGCGCAGATCGACCAGATGCGTGAATCGTCCGTGGCGCTCCACCTCGTCGATCGAGCTGAGCGGCAGACTGAAGCGCGCGTGATGCCGGTCGGATTCGACCGAAGTGCCGCGGCCTTGCTGGCGCGATACCATGCCGCGCAGTTGCAAGAGACGCACCGCCTCGCGTACGGTGTGGCGGCTCACACCGTATTCCTGACAGAGTTCGGCTTCGCTTGGCAGGAGCGAACCGATTGGATACGCGCCGGTGATGATGTTGAGCATCAACTGATCGGCGACTTCGCTGTAGCGCGGCTTGGCCTTGATCGGCACCGCGCTGCGCGGACGCCGGGAAATTGATTTGTTGCGGGCGTCCATGCGATTCCTATAGCGGGGTCGAGATCGCGTGCGGGACGCAGGAGTTATCCATGATCACAGTCTTCGATTTGAAGCGCGGTGATCCGGCCACGAATACGATCTCGTCCAGGTATGAGCCGATCGCGAACAGGCTGGCAACACCCTCGGTATCCACCTGGTAGACGGCGTAGGAGGCTTCCACCTGCAGCACGCCGGAAGCATTGCCGCGAAATCGGATGCCGCTGATGAGATGTCGATCGGTATGGATGTTGTATTCGTTGGCTTCCTGAAGTGCCACCACGCGATCGCGCATCATGTCTTTGCTGTCGCAGAGCACCAGCGAAAGCGGCAAGTTCGCTGCATAGTTCTCGCGCGGCACGATGCGATAGATGCAGTCCTCGACGAAAAGGTCCAGCCAGTCGCTGAGCCTGCCTTCGTCGAGACATGCGGCGTACTCGGCGAACAGATCGTAGATGGCCAGTCGCTGTTCCAGACTGATCATCGAACCGCTCCAGCCGGCTCGATCCCCATCAGCTCGGCGTAGTACGACCAGAAGCCGCGCACCGGCACGTCGGTCACGCGGAACTCGCAGTCGTTGATCGCGCCCGCGCCACCCATCTCGGTCACCGAAGTCGACTCCAGATCGGGGCGGGAGGCCTGATGTGCGATCTCGATGGCTTCGGCGTCTTCCATCGACACATAGCCGGCCGGCCCGAGCAGATTCATCTGGCGCAGGCGATGGCGGCGCATTGTTTCGCTGTCGTCGCGGTAGCCGAAGTAGGTCCACAGCAGCACGAACCGATCGGTGCCCTTGGGTTGGATCTGGCGCGTCGCCATGCTGTTGTTCAGCCGCTGGAAGCACAGGTTCGGAAACACCGACGAGGTCGCCATCGAGCGTCCGTCGTTGAACTCGGCGTGGTACTTGAGGATCGAAGGATCGCGCAGCGTGACGTGATCGGCGCGCAGTTTGTGTTCGGCATACGCGGCGACGACGTCCTGCTGGTTGTCTGTGCCGGCAACGGCGTAGGTGAGGTTGTGGCGGTGGCGCGCATCCATCTCCACGCCGCCTTTCTGCGTGGCTCGATCCAGACCGAACGTGACCAGGAATTCGTGCAGCAGGCTGGCGTGATAGGTGTCGCGCAGGTTCTCGTTGTAGAGCTTCCAGTTGCCGTCGATCGCCTGGCGTTGATAGCCCAGGATCTCGATCGGGCGTTGCATGAGGCCGTCGATGTGGCCGCGGATCATCGGGCCGAGATAGTCGGGGAGCGGGTCGGCCTGTGCCGCGAAGGTGCCGAAGACGACGCCTTTGTAGCTGCCGACATGAATTCTGGTGAGCCCGTGCTTTGTCTTGTCGAAGTTCGGATCGATTCCGCCCTGGCCGCGAATGCCTCGCGCGAACGGAATACCCACCAGTTCGCCTTTACGGTTGTAGCACCAGCGGTGATAGATGCAGGTGTGATCGGCCGCGTTGCCGCGTGGTTCGCGCCGCACGACCGATCCTCGATGGGCGCAGCGATTGACGAAGGCGTGCACCGACCCGTCGTCGTCGCGATTCACCACCACCGGCGTTTCGCCGATCCAGGTGGTCTTGTAGTCACCGGGGTTTGGAATCTCGGCTTCCAAGCACAGGTACGACCAGGTGAGCCCCCGAAAGATCCGCTCTTGCTCCAGCCGATAGATCTCCGGGTCGTGGTAGAGGCGATAGGGCACGCGCGAGTAGTCGTTGCGCTCCCATTGGATATCCAGTGGCATGGGCTTACTCCAGCAAAACGGTGGCATCAGCAGGCGACCAGCGCGCCATTACACGCGCGCCTTCGCTGATCGATCGGGCCGACTCGCTGATCGGCAGATCGGCAGTGATCTCGCGTCCCCAATCGGTGGCGACGCTCAGTCGAATGAAGCCGCCCATGTAGGTGCGTTCGCGCACGACCCCGGGAAAGCCGGAGGCGTCGACGGCGCGATCTTCGGCGGGGGCTATCGTGACTTTTTCGTAGCGCAGCGCCACCGCGACCGGCGTTGCGCTTTGCAGATCGCGCGGCGCGGCGCAACGCATCTGTGCTCGACCCTCGTCGATCGAGACGATGCAGGTGCCGTCGCCGGCCGGTGCACTCGCGCGACCGTCGAACAGATTGGTGTGGCCGACGAAATTCGCGACGAAGCGTGCGCGCGGCTGTTCGTAGATTTCCTGCGGCGTGCCCAGCTGAATGATGCGCCCCTGGTTCATCACCGCGATGCGATCGGACATCGTGATCGCCTCCACCTGGTCGTGGGTGACGAAGATGAAGGTGCTCCCGAGCGACTTGTGCAAGCGGCGCAACTCGGCCTGCAGCTGGATGCGAAGCTGCAGATCGAGCGCGCCGAGCGGCTCATCGAGCAGGAGCACGGCCGGATCGTTGACCAGCGCACGTGCCATCGCGACACGCTGTTTCTGCCCGCCCGACAGCTGATCGGGAAGACGGTCGTCGAAGCCCTTGAGCTGTACCAGATCGAGCACCTTACGCACTCGCGGGGCGATCGAGTCGCCGGCCACCTTCTTCATGCGCAGGCCGAACGCGACGTTCTCGAACACGCTCATGTGCGGAAACAGCGCCAGATGCTGGAAGATCATGTTGGTGCTGCGCGCATAGGCGGGCTGACCACCGACGTCTCGGCCCTCTATCTGCACGCTGCCACCGTCAGCATGCTCGAAACCCGCGATGATCCGCAACAACGTCGTCTTGCCGCAGCCGCTCGGACCCAGCAAGGAGAGGAACTCGCCGCGCCGGATATCGAGCGAGACGCGGTCGAGCACTGTCGTGGCGCCGAAGCGCTTGGAGACCTCGCGGATCTGGACCGACAGATCAGACATCGAAGTGCTACGCGGCCTTCACCGTGTTCCAGGCCTCGACCCACATATCCATGCGCTGCGGCAGGTCGAAGGGCTTGCGCACGATGCCGCGCTCGACGATGTCGAACCCGACCTTGCGGCGATACTCCGGCGAGTAGCCGGCAGCGACTTCCGCCGAAGTCGATGGGTATTCGGTGGCCTCGGTGAGCTTCGCGCCGAAGTCCTTCGAGAGCATTGCGTTGATGACCTTATGCGTTCCCTCGGCCTGCTTGGTGTCCTTCGGGATGAAGGCCGACTGCGTCCAGTAGGGCAGCCCTTCCTTGGGCCAGTTGTTGGCGGCCTTGATGCCCTGCTTCTCCAGCGCTGAACGCATCGCGATCCAGCCGTACATGCATGCGACTTCGCCCGAGGCGATCATGTTCACCGCCTCGGCGAATTTGGTCCACATGGTGCGGATGTTCTTCTTGCGATCGATCAGGAACTTCTGGACTTCCTTGATCTCGCCGGCGTCGAGCTTGAGCGGATCGGCTTTGCCCATTGCCAGCGCCGCCGTGTAGATCATGCCGTGGGCGTCGTCGCGCCAGGCGATGCGTCCTTTGTACTTGTCGGCGAACAGGACGTTCCACGACTGCGTGAGTGCGTCGTCCGGGGGCATCTTCGACGCGTCGTAGATCACCGATTCGTAGCCCCACACCACCGGCAGCAGGTAGGTCTTGCCAGCGCGGACGACCACGTCGTTCTTGAATTGGTCGGCGATCTTCGCGCCATTCGGGATCTGGCTCATGTTGAGCGCGAGCAGTTTCTCGTCACCTTCCTTCGCGCCGAGCGCCGGGCCGCGGATCAGATTGGTGAGGCTCACCATCATGTCGTATTGGGTGGTGCCGCCCGGGGCCATGAGCTTGGCGAGGGTGTCGGTGGGCGATACGTACGGCAGGTTGTCGACCTTGATGCCGCCGGTTTGTGCCGCGATGATCGGTCGCACCGGGTCGGGGATGAACACATTGGGCATCACCGCGCGAATCGCGGCTTGTTGTGCAAGCACCGATGGCGGAATGCCGGCGGCGAGGGCAGCGCCGAGTGCGCCACCCTTCTTCAGAAATCCGCGTCGATCGAGTGAACGCAGGACCATGTCTTGCTGTTGCATGAAAATCCTCCTCTGGTGGATCAGGCGACAGTCTTGCGATCGGCCCGCTTCAGGAACAGAAAGCCGATCAACGAAGTCAAGATCGACAACAGCACGATGAGCACCGCCATCGCGGGCAACTCCGGAGTGAGTTCCTCGACGATCAGCACGTAGAACTGCACCGGAATGGTCCGATCGGAGCCGACGGTGAACACGGTGCGAATGAATTCATCGAACGAGAGGCTGAAGGCGAACAGCGCGGTGGCGAACACGCCAGGGCGCACGATCGGAAACACGATCTCCCGGAACACCTGCCAGTCGCGCGCGCCCAGATCCATCGCCGCCTCTTCAAGCGAGCGATCGAACTTGTGCAGGCGCGGGTAGAGGGTCAGGAACGCGAACGGAAGCACCCAGTTCACGTGCGCCACCAGCACGGTGGTAAACAACGACGGCCGCACCCCGAGATAGCCGAAAAAAATCAACAGCACGATGCCACCGATGATGCCGGGGATGATGATCGGCGTGATGATGAGATATAGCACCAGCCGCTTGCCGCGAAACTCGTGGCGGAACGCGAGCGCAAGCAGAAGTGCGAGCAAGGTGGCGATGATCGCCGAGGCGACGCCGACATAGACGCTGTTCGCGAGCGCGGACAGCAGTGGCTTGCTGTTGAACACCACCTCGTACCACCTGAGCGTGAAGCCGCGAAACGGAAAACCGGTGATCTTCGAGTCGTTGAACGACAGGAAGACGATCATCAGCAGCGGTCCATACAGAAACATCAGGAAGAACGCCGCGTACAGCCAGAGCGCGAGACGATAACCATTGAAGCGCCGGCTGGCCGGGTGCGCGCTGACGCCGGGCAGGGGCGTGGCGATCTCAGCCATCACGCGCCACCGGTGAAAACTTGTTCGATCTTCATCTTGCGCCCGACGAGCAGGAGAAGAACTACCACGATCAGGACCATCGTCACCGCGAGTGCCGCGCCGAACGCCCAGTCGTTGTTGGCGAGAAACTGGCTGGCGATGACGTTGCCGAACATGATCCCGCGTGGTCCGCCCAGCAGCTGCGGCGTCACGTAGGCGCTCATCGTGAGCAGGAACACCATGATGCAGCCCGAAACCACGCCCGGCCAGCTCAATGGAAGCAGAATCTTCCGAAAAACCTGGAACGGCCTGGCGCCCAGATCCGTCGCCGCTTCGATCAGCCGTGGATCGATCTTCTCCAGCGACAGGTAGATCGGCAGCGTCATGAAGAGCGTGTAGACGTACACGAGCCCGACCAGCACCGCGCCTTCGTTGTAGAGGAGCCAGTCGATGGGCGTGTCGATGACGCCGATGCCCATGAGCGTCTGGTTGATCAAGCCGTTGCGTCCGAGGATCGGCAGCCACACGAACGCGCGCACGACGTAGCTCGCCCAGAACGGCAGGAAGAGCAGGAGAACGAGGATCGCCTTGCCGAATCCGCGCATGCGCGAGAGCAGGTAGGCGATCGGATAGGAGAGCAGGAGCGACAGCACGGTGGCCTCCAGCCCGATCCGCAGGGTCTTGAGCAGCTGACCGCTGTAGAGCGGCGACTGGAAGATCTTCGCGTAGTTCCTGAAGGTGAAATCGGGCTTGGTGCCGTAGTAGCCCGACGACCAGAACGACACGATCACCATGAAGGCGACGGGAATCAGCATGAACACGAACAGCCACACGATGCCCGGTGCGAGCAGCCAGCGCGGACGCCCAACCGGCTTGACGGCCGGCATGCCGACGCGGATGGCTGTTGAGGCGTTCACGTCGATGACGTCGATGGGCCGTTCGCAGCCGGGACGCTCGCGGTCGAAGCCTTTGCGCGCAGCTTCTCGGTCTGTGCGTTACTCACCCTGAGCGATTTCGTGTTGATCGCCACGCCATAGTCGCGCTTGGCTGAGGCGATCGAGACCTTGCCCTCGCGAACGTCATGCGCGACCCGCTCGGGTTCGCGTACGAACGGATCACCGTAACCGCCGCCGCCCGTCATGACGAAGCGCACGCGATCGCCCGGTGCGAGCTTGCGGTACACACCGTGCTCAACCGGCTTGTCGTTGAGCCACAGACCACCGCCTCGACCGAGCTTCCCGCCGCATCGTCCGTACGCGGGCATCACACCGGTTTCGACCCTGCCGCTGATGCGCACCGAGCTTTCCACGTGATGCGCCTCGGGCGTGCCGCCGTCGAGGATGCAGAACTCGACCACCTGGCCCAGGCCGCCACGGTGATAGCCGGGCCCGCCGGTGTCGGGGACGAACTCTTTCTTCGAGTAATAGACCCGCGCTTCGTTCTCGATCACCTCGACCGGAATGTTGCGCGTGTTGAACGGAAAGCAGAGCGTCGAGTGACCGTCTTGCCGCGCGCTCCCGCCATAGCCGCCGGTGTGCTGCGCGATCGAGAGGAACGAACGGCCATCCCTCAGCTTGCCGTGCAGATAGACCTCGTTCGCCGGCGAGCCGCCGCTCGAGGCGAGGATCCTGTCGGGCATGATCTTTTCGAGCGCGCCGAACACGATCTCTGGGAACAGGTGCGCGATCATCGTACGTCCCCAGGTGGCTGCGGGCATGCGTGCGTTGATCACGCTGCCCTCGGGCGCGATGATGCGGATCGGCCGCAGCCCGCCGTCGTTGTTGGGAACGTTGGGGTCGAGCGCGAGCTTGATCGGATACGACGAGTACGAGCGCACGATATTGATCGTGCAGTTGATCGCGGCCGTGACCTGCGGCGACGAGCCGGTGTAGTCGATGATGACTTCGTCGCCCTCGACGGTCACGGCGGCCTTCACGTGGATCTGATCTTTCACGCCTGGAATCGGCGGCAGGATCACGTCGTTGCGGTACGTGCCTTTGGGCAGCCGGGCGATCTTCTGGCGCAGACTGCGTTCGGTGCGGCCGATCACTTCGCGCGCGAGGTCTTCCAGGGAGTCCAGCCGGTACTCCTCGAGCAGGCGCAGCAGTCCGCGCGTGCTGACGTTGTTGGCGACGAGCTGTGCGCGCAGGTCGCCGAGGATCTTGTTCGGCACCCGGGTGTTGGCCTTGATGAAATCGAAGATCGTCTCGTTGAGCTTGCCCGCGTCGTACAGCTTGATGATCGGGATCTTCAGACCTTCCTCGAACAGATCTTTCGATTCGAGCGTGGACATGCGCCCACCCATGTCGAGGTGATGCACGATGCACAACGTGTAGGCGACGATTCGTCCGTCGCGATAGATCGGCGAGGCGACTGATACGTCGATCAGGTGGCCGCTTGCCATCCACGGATCGTTGGTGATGATCACGTCGCCTGGTTGGAGCGACTCGGGCGGATAGCGCTTCACGAAGTTGCGCATCACTTCGGGCACGATGCCGAGAAACCCGGCGGTGGTGACGGTGGAGTGCGCGAGCATGCGAGCTTCGGTGTCGAAGAGCGCGCAGCAGAAGTCGTGGTATTCCTTGACCGATGGTGTGTAGGCGGTGCGCATCAGGCCGGTTGCGGCCTCATCGACGATCGAGATGAGCCGGTTCCAGAGGATCTGGATGGTGACGGGGTCGAGGTTCATGCTTGCGAGACTGTGGGGCGTGTGCGTGTTCAGGAGGCTGCGCCAACAAGTTGCGGGTCCAGGTGCTCGGTGCCGATCGATGCTGCGAGCGTGACCAGAAGGCAGCCCGCGCCATCGACCGTGAGCACATCGCCCGTGCTGATTACCGTGGTCGACATGCGCTCCTCGATCACCGCCGGGCCTTCGATACGCTGCCCGACCCGCAGCGCGTCGCGTTCGTACACCGGTGTGCGGGCGAAGCTGCGTGCGGCGGTCTGGTACACGTCGCGCGTGGCTTTGAGGCTGGCATCCGACGCATTGGCGGGTGGTGCAATCCGTGGAGCCGGTGCACTCTGGCGCGCGTACACCCGCAAGCTCGCCAGTTCGATCGGGTTGTCGTCGTCGATCTTGCCGTACAGCTCCTGATACGCCGCCAGAAACTGTTGCTGCCAGAGGGCTTGCGCGCCGTCACGAGTGCTGGGCGCTTCCACGTCGATCTCGAGCGAGTAGTCCTGACCGGAGTAGCGCAGATCGACCGTGCGCTGGATCGACGCGCGAGCGGCATCTGGCAGCGGTTGCCGTGCCTCGTGTTCGAGTGCGACGAATGCCTGCTCGATTGCGACCGGATCGACATCGCGCAACAGGCGTCGGATTGCGTGACTGCGCTCGAACGCGATGGGGGCGGCGAGCAGGCCGAGGGAGGACATCACGCCGGAATACGGCGGCACCAGGACTTTGGGGCAGCCGAGCTTGCGTGCCAGACCGATCGCATGCACCGGGCCAGCGCCGCCGAAGGCGATCAACGTGAGCTCCGCGGGCGCCATCGCCTTCTCTGCGACGTACATGCGTGCCGCGGAGGCCATCGTTTCGTTGACGATCTCGTGGATGCCTGCCGCCGCGGCGATCACGTCGAGTTGGGCGGGCTGGGCAACATGCGTTTCGATCGCGCGATGTGCCGCGCCGGCATCGAGCTTCATCTCGCCGCCGAGGAAGTAGTCGGCATTGAGGTAGCCGAGCACCAGATCCGCGTCGGTGACCGTGGGCATCGCGCCGCCGCGGCCATAACTCGCCGGACCTGGCTCGGAGCCTGAGCTATCCGGCCCCACCTGGAGTAAGCCCAGGTCGTTGACCCGCGCGATGCTGCCTCCGCCGGAGCCGATCTCCAGCAGATCGTAGACCGGCACCGCGATCGGCAGACCGCTGCCCTGCTTGAAGCGGTGCACCCGATCGACTTCGAACTCGCGCGTTCGCGAGGCACGCCCCTGGTTGACGACGCATAGTTTCGCGGTGGTGCCGCCCATGTCGAAGGCGAGCACGCGATCCAGTCCGGTGACCCGGGCGAAGAAGGTCGCGGCTTCCACGCCGGCTGCAGGCCCCGACTCGACGATCTGCACCGGCACGCGCATGGCCGTCTCGACAGTGGCGGTGCCACCGTTCGAGAGCATCACGTAGAGGCGCTCGCGATACCCGCGATGCTTCAGCTCGTCTGCAAGATGTTCCAGATAACTCTCGGTGACGCGCTTGACGTACGCATCGACGACCGTGGTCGAAGTGCGTTCGTACTCCTTGGGCTCAGGATGCACTTCGTGCGAGAGCGAGAGCACTACGCCAGGCAGCTCTTCACGCAGGATGGCGGCGGCGCGCTGCTCGTGGGCCGGGTTGCGATAGGAATGAAGAAAGCTGACCGCGACGGCTTGTATGCCGTCGTCACGCAATCGCGCGGCGGCAGCGCGCACCTGCGCTTCGTCGAGCGGCTGCAGGATCGAACCGTCGGCCAGCGTGCGCTCGTCGATCGGGATACGCAGCGCGCGCGGCACGAGCGGCTTGGGGAGCTCGATGAACATGTCGTACAACTCGTAGCGCACCTCGCGCGCCATTTCGAGCACGTCACGAAACCCGGCTGTGGTGAGCAACGCCGTCCTGGCGCCCTTGCGCTCGAGGATGACGTTGGTGACGAGCGTGGTGGCGTGAATCACCTCAGAGGTGTTCGCGAGCAACGCTTGCAAGGTCTGATCGAGGCGAGTCAGTCCGGTCAGAACGGCCTGAGCGGGTTCGCGTGGCGTGGTGAGCGTCTTGTCGATGAAGACGCGGCCGGTTGCGGCATCGACGACGGTGAAATCGGTAAA
>CADECO010000025.1:0-11883 GCA_902825905.1 uncultured beta proteobacterium | reverse complement strand
ATAGCGAGTCATGGTCAACCGATTCATTCAAGTTGTACGGACAGGTCGTGGCAAGCTATGACGCGCCCTGGTCGGTGTCAAGAACGAATCCGTAATGCATCGATGCGGCAGAGCAGCACCGCAGCTCGCCGTCCGCGCTTGCGCTTGACGCTGACAAATGTACGGACCTATTCTGGGTCAAGCCTTCGCATCAACCTCCCGATCAACCCCCTCATTACTGGACCCGCACCGTGCGACCCGACGAGATCGCTCGCAAGCTGAGCGCCTTCGCAGCTGCCACGCTCTACGAGGCGAGTGGCAAAGCGGGCGGAATGTCGGCCGAGATTCGACCGATGATTCCGCGTTCGCGCATGGCGGGCGTCGCGTTCACCGTTCGGACGCTGGGCGCCGAGACGGCAGCGGTCCTGCGTGCAGTCGAGGAGGCTCCGTCTGGATCCGTGCTGATGATCGACACGGGATCGGTGGGTACCGCGCCGGTGTGGGGCGGCACGTCATCGTTGGCCAGCAAGCTGCGTGGACTCGCCGGATGCGTCACCAACGGTTGTGTGCGCGACCTCGAGGGAATGATCGAGGTGGGCTTACCGGTCTACGCGGCGGCGGTCTCAGTCATCGGTACGCTGAAGAATCATCCAGGCTGGCACGGCGTGCCGATCACGCTCGGTGGTGTCGCCGTGCATCCCGGTGACTACGTCGTGGGGGATGCTGACGGAGTCGTCGTCATTCCGCAGGCCGAAGCGATGCGCACGCTGGAAGCGGCGGCGATCCAGCACGAGAAAGAAGAGGCGCGCGACGCGCGTGTCCGCGCAGGCGAACCGATCACCATCGTGGTCGGGCTGCGCTGAGCATTCCACCCCGATTCAAAGCCGGCGATACCACCAGGCGACGCAAGGATCGATCAATGGGACAAACCATCACCGAGAAGATCCTGTCGCGCGTGTGCGGCCGTCCGGTCAAGGCGGGAGAGATCGTCTATCCCGAGCCGGATCTGGTGACGACGCACGATTGGTACGTCGTCAACATCGCCAACGCTTTCAAGGATCTGGGCGTCGATCGGCTGTATGCGCCGGAGAAGCTGCTGATCTCCACCGATCACGAGCCGGTCGCGACCAGTCCGGTCGCGGTGGCCCGTCAGAAGCAGGTGCGCGAGATTGTGGAACGCCTGGGAATCAAACACTTCTACGATGTCGGGCGTGGCGGGCACGGCCATGTGTTTCCGATGGAGCTGGGGTACATCAAGCCCGGCATGTTCGTGGGCGCCTACGACATCCACGTCACCAACTACGGCGCGGTAGGGTGTCTGGGCATTCCGGTCGTCACCGAGGTCTCCGAGATGCTCGCCTGCGGCTCCGTATGGATGCGCGTGCCCCACACGATCCGCGTCAACCTCGCGGGTAGTCTAGCTCGCGGTACGACGATGCGCGACGTGGGACAGAAGCTGATCGCCGATCTGGACGTCGACATCGTCGACTATGGTGTCGTGGAGTACGGAGGGCCGGCGCTTGCGAGCATCGATTTCGCGGGTCGACAGGTGCTCTGCAACACACCGATTGAAATCGGCGCGAAGTCGGCGCTGATCGAGCCCGATCAAGCCACCGTCGACTATCTGCGCCCGCGCGTCCGCGGATCGATCGATCTGGTGAAGAGCGACACCGAAGCGCGGTTTCGCCAGGTGGTCACGTACAGCCTCGATGTGATCGAGCCGCAAGTGGCTGTGCCGCCCACGCCCGACAAAGTCGTCGGGATTTCCCAGGTGCGCGGCAAGAAGATTCACCATGCGTTCATCGGCTCCTGCGCGGCAGCCAATCTGGCCGATCTGCGGGCCGCAGCCGCGGTGCTCAAAGGTCGCAAGATCCATCCGCAGGTGCGTTTCTTCGTGACTCCAGGCACGCAAGAGGCGCTTTCCGGGGCGGAGGCCGAAGGAATCATGAAGATCTTTGTCGATGCGGGCGCCGCGATCACCGCGCCGGGCTGCGGGGTGTGCGCCGGGGGCAAGATCGGCGGGCTGGCCGACGACGAGGTGTCGATCAATACCGGTACGCGCAACGACTATGGTCGCCTGGGTGCGGCGAAATCGGAGATTTATCTGGCGAATCCGGCAACGGTCGCCGCTTCGGCGGTGGCGGGCGAAATCGCCGATCCGCGCGAGTTTTTGTAGGGGCACGCAATGCAATGGATCTATCGCGGTCGGTGTTGGAAGTTCGGTGACAACGTCGGCATCGACGGCGACATGATGCCGCTCGAGTTCGCGCTCAAGCGCGAGCTGGATCCGGAAGTGCTCAAACCGCATTTCATGTGCGGCCTCGATCCGGAGTTTCCGAAGAAGGTCAAACCCGGAGATCTGATCGTTGCCGGGCGGCGCTTCGGCCAAGGCAATCCGCACATCCAAGGGTTCATCGGGCTACGCGGACACGGCGTGGGCCTGCTCGCCGAATCGATTCCGCGCGGCAGCTTTCGCAATGCGATCAATGCCGGCGTGCCGTTTCTCACCCAATGCGCGGGGGTGACCGGACAGGTTGAAACCGGCGACGATCTCGAGGTCGACTTTCAGTCGGGCCGCTTCGTGAATCACACGCGCGGCACAACGCTGCAATACGAGCCGCTCGATGCGCAGCTCCTGGCAATCATCGCGCTTGGCGGTTGGAAACCGGCAGTGAAGGCGCGGATCGAGCGCATGTCGAAGGGCGGAGCGTAAGCACCCGAAGAAGAGCCTGCTGCAAAGGGGAACGATGAACGGCGCAGCCACCGAACGCGCTTCGCGACGCAGCCGCGGTGCGCTGCTCGTCGTGCCGGCGCTGTTGTGGCTGGCGGTGTTCGCGATCGGCCCGCTCGTGTTCCTCACCTGCGTGTCGTTCTGGACCGCCACGGCCTTCGGTCTCTCGACCGATCTCACTACCAAGGCCTATGCGTCGATCGCCACCGAGCCGGTCTACGCACGAGTCCTGTGGCAGACGCTGCGCATCGCGATCGTCACCACGCTGCTCGCGTTGCTGGTTTCCTATCCGCTCGCGATGTTTCTGGCGCGACTGCGGGGTGGGGCGAAGACCGCAGCGGTGGTGCTGCTCTTTTTGCCGTTCTGGACCAGCTATGTGGTGCGCACGTTCGTGTGGCTGCCGATGCTCGGGCGCAACGGACTGATCAATCAGCTTCTGCTAGGCATGGGCATCGTCGACAAGCCGATCGACTGGCTGCTCTACAACGAGGGTGCGGTGTACGTCGGGCTGGTGTACGTGTACACGCTCTACATGACCTTGCCGATCTACCTCTCGCTCGATCGACTGGATCCGGCGCTGGTCGAAGCGGCGAGCGATCTGGGCGCATCACCGTTGCAGGCGTTCCGTCGCGTGATCCTGCCGCTCAGTCTGCCGGGGGTGTGGTCGGGCTGCACGATGGTGTTTCTGCTGGCGTGCGGCGCCTATGTCACGCCACAGTTGTTGGGCGGACCATCCGGACAGATGTTCGGCAACGTGATCGCCAGCCAATTCTTGAACGCGACCAACTGGCCGCTTGGTGCGGCGCTATCGATCGTGTTGGTCGCGGTAGTGATGGCGTTCATGCTGCTGGCGATCCGCAAGCTCGGCCTGCAGCGCATCTTCATGGGCGAGCGCGGATGAGCACGGCCAAGCGCAACGCGATGCCCTGGCTGCTGCGCGGTTACGCGGGCATGTTCTATCTGTTTCTGTACGCGCCGATCGCGCTGCTGCTCGCGCTCTCGTTCAACGATTCGCAAGTGATGGGCTTCCCGTTCAAGGGCGCCACACTCAAGTGGTATGGCGAAGTGTTCACCGACGGCAGGCTGCTCGACTCGATCGTCAACAGCTTCGCCGTGGGGCTGGTGGCGGCGTTGATCGCCACGGTGCTGGCACTGCTGGCCGCGATGGGCCTGCGACATTCGTTCCCCGGGCGCGACGCGGTGATCCCCTTGATGCTCGTACCCATCATCACTCCGGGCATCGTCTCGGGGGTGTTGCTCTATGTCTCGTTCGGGATCGCCGGCGTGCCTTACGGATTGTGGACCGCGGTGCTCGCCGCTCACGTGAGCTGGGTGCTGCCCTTTGCATTTCTCACCATCTACCCGCGCCTGCACCGGTTCGATCGCTCGCTCGAAGAAGCGGCCATGGACCTCGGTGCAACGCCCGTGGTGGTGTTCCGCAAAGTGGTGCTCCCGCTGATTCGGCCCGGCATCATCGCGACGCTGTTGTTCTCGTTCACGCTCTCGTTCGACGAGTTCATTCGCACGCTGTTCGTCGCCGGCTCTGAGCGCACGACGCCGGTGTACCTGTGGCTGCTTATCGTCGAGCAGATGGCGCCGTTCCTTCCCGCGGTCGGGGTGGTGATCATGCTGATTTCGGTGACGGTGGCCGCGCTGGGGTTCTGGGTGTCGGGGCGAGCGGGGAAACTCGCGAAGCAGTTCGAACGATGAATCCGGCGAGACATCTCAGGTCGAGGTTTGGAACCGTTGAGCGCAGTAACGACAAGGAGACAGCAATGAGTCGGGATCAAAGCAGGAGCGGTGGCGTCGATCGTCGGGAGTTCTTGAAGTGGAGTGCCGCGGCGGGCCTGGGGACGTTCGGTGGCCTTGCACAAGCGCAAGCGGGGGCCACGCTGGATGTGTTGCTTGCCAACGCGCTGGTGGGCGGGCCGCTCAAGGGCATTCTCGAGAAGGAGGCCAACATCAAGATCAACGATGCGCCGTTCCAGTCATCGACCGACGTGGTCTCGCGCCTCGTAGCGCCGGGCGGCACCGGCCGCTTCAATCTGATGATGAGCCACTCGATCTTCTCGCGCGGGCCGATCCTCGGCGAGAAAGCCGGCGCCGAGAAGGTGAGTGCGGTCGATCTCAAGCGCGTGCCGAACTTCGCGCAGGTCGCCGACACGTTCAAATCAGAGATCATCGATCGCGACGGCAAGGTGTACGGCGTGCCGGTGATGTGGGGCTACGACAGCGTGCTGTTCAACAAGGATCAGGTTCCGGAGAACGATGCCTATACGCAGTCGTGGGGCTGCATCTTCGAGGACAAGTACGCCGGGAAGATCGGCTGGTTCGACACGGCGCACCAGATGATCATGGCCGCCGCTTTGTACCTGGGCAAGGCGAAGCCCGAGCAGCTCGACCAGAACGAGCTGAACGAGATCGGCAAGTTCCTCATCGCCAAGAAGAAGAACGTGCGCACGCTGTGGACGAGCTTCGCCCAGGCGGAGAATCTGCTCGCCTCGGGCGAGATCATCTGCACGTTCGGGCCGATTCCGGTGCGTTACAACCTGCAGAAGAAGAACTTCCCGATCACCAACGCCTGGTGCAAGGAGGGCGTGCTGTCGTTCGTGCAGACCGCCTACATCCCGAAGGACTCGAAGAACCAGGAAGCCGCCCACGCGATGATGAACGCCATGCTCGGCAAGAGCTACGCCAGCCAGCTCTCGCCGGTGTCGGGCTACCTGTCGGCCTCCAAGCTTGGCGCACAGGATCTCTCGGCCGATGAGCGCAAGCGCTGGGGCTATGGGATCACCGAAGGCACGACCAGGCACTATCCGCTGCGGATGCCGCCGAACCTGACCAACTGGATCGAGGTGTGGAGTCGGGTGAAGAGCGCTTGATGAGCGATGGCTCGTCTGCGGGCGAAGTCGCGGTCTCCGTGCGCGGCGTCTCCAAGCGCTTCGGTGCGGTGAGTGCGCTCGATGCGGTGTCGCTCGAGGTGCGGCAGGGAGAGTTTCTCTCCCTGCTCGGTGCGAGCGGCTGCGGCAAGACCACGCTGCTGCGGATCATCGGCGGGTTTGAAGATCCGAGCGCGGGGACCGTGCTGATCGGCGGGCAAGACGTTACCGCGCTCCCGCCGTATCGGCGTCGCACCAACATGATCTTCCAGCACCTTGCGCTGTTTCCGCATCTCACCGTCGCGCAGAACATCGCATTCGGTCTGGAGCTGAAGAAGTTCGCTCGTGCCGCGATCGGCGAGAAGGTGCGCAACGCGCTCGCGCTGGTGCGTCTGCCGGGATACGAGGACCGCACGATCGATGCCCTATCGGGCGGTCAGCGCCAGCGAGTAGCGATCGCGCGCGCGCTGGTCAACGATCCGGAGGTGATGCTGCTCGACGAGCCGCTGGGCGCGCTCGATCTGCAGTTGCGCCTGCAGATGCACGAGGAGCTCAAGCGCATCCATCGCGAAACCGGCAGCACCTGGATCTTCGTGACGCACGATCAAGGCGAGGCGATCGCGCTGTCCGACCGCATCGCGGTCATGGCCGAGGGTCGGATCGTGCAGCTCGGTACGCCCCGTGAGGTGTACGAGCAACCGTGCGACAAGTTCGTGGCACGGTTCGTCGGTCATGCCAATTTCATCGAAGGACGTTGCGTCGCGCACGGTGCCGACAACACCTGCACGATCGAGGCGAACGGCTGGCGCATCGCCGGGCGCACGCTGGCGTCGATCAAGCCCGGCGATGCGGCGCTTGCCGTGCTGCGCTACGAGAAGGTGCGTCTGTCGACCGAGTCGGTACGCACCGATCCGCAGCGCGGCACGATACTGGACACCAGCTACCTCGGTCCGACCCTGCGTGTGCGCGTAAAGCTCGACAACGGAGTCGAGCTGCTCGCCGAGTTATCCAACACCGATCTGGCCGGACGACTGGCGGGCGGTGATCAGGTCGGCGTGTCGTGGGCGCCGGAGCATCTCGTCGTGGTGGCCGCGTAGGCCTGGAAGAGGCAACAACATGGTTCGTATCGGCATCGACGTAGGCGGTACCTTTACTGACGTCATCCTGGTCGAGGAGAGCAGTGGCGCGATGCACGTCGCCAAGGTACTCAACGAGCCGGGCCGGCGCGCTGCCACGGTCGCTCGAGGCATCAGGCGCGTCATGGAGGCCGCGAAGGTGCTTCCGGCCGATGTGGCATTCATCGGCCACGGCACCACGATCACCACCAACGCCGTGATCGAGCGTAAAGGCGCAGCCACGGCGCTGGTGACCAACAAGGGCTTTCGCGACGTCATCGAGATGGGGCGCTTCAGCCGTCCCGCCGAGCTCATCTATCGCGTCCAGCTCGACAAGCCAGCGCCGCTCGTCCCGCGTTATCTTCGCTTCGAGGCCGACTGCCGCGTCGACGCGCGTGGGGCGACGCTCACGGATCTGACCGATGCGGAGATCGAGCGCGTGATCGGGCAGGTGCGGGCGAGCGGCGTCAAGGCGCTCGCCATCTGTTTCCTGTTCTCGTTCCTCGACCCGACCCATGAACGTCGGTTGCGCGACGCCGTCAAGCGAGCGCTGCCCGATCTGGATGTGCTGATCTCCTCGGACATCCAGCCGGAGTTCCGCGAGTTCCCGCGCACCAGCACGACGATCTTCGCCACCTATATCGCGCCGGTGTTTCGCCAGTACCTCGAAACGTTGGTCGGTGAGTTGCAGGCGGCCGACGTCGCGAATCGTTTGTTCATCTTTCAGTCCAACGGCGGTGTCGCACGGCCGGATTTGGTGCTGCGCAATCCGGCCACGACGCTGCTTTCCGGCCCGGCCGGCGCGGTGGTCGGTGCGGCGCAGATGAGCGCGGCGTGCGGGTACCCGCGACTGATCACGATGGACATGGGCGGCACGAGTCTCGACGTGTGCCTGTTGCGCGATGGCGCCGCCGAAGCGACGACTGCGCGCGAGATCGACTACTTCCCGATCGTCACGCCGATGCTCGACGTGCACACGGTGGGCGCGGGCGGCGGCAGCATCTGCCGCCTGGACGAAGTCGGGCGTGTCAGAGTCGGGCCGCAGAGCGCCGCGGCCGATCCGGGTCCCGCCTGCTACAACCTGGGCGGCACTCAGGTGACGCTGACGGATGTCAACGTCGTGCTCGGTTACATCGATCCCGACGATTTCGCCGGCGGCGAAGTCAAGCTGCATCCGCAGCTGGCGCATGCGGCAATCGACACCAACATCGCCAAGCCGCTTGGGGTCGACGTGTTGCAAGCGGCCGCAGGTGTCTTTCGCGTTGCGGCCAATCAGATGGCCGAAGCAATCCGCTTCGTGTCGGTGCAGCGCGGAGCCGATCCGCGCGAGTTCGATCTGTGCGTGTTCGGTGGCGGCGGACCGATCCATGGCTTCTCGATCGCCGCCGAGCTGGGCATGCGCCGCATTCTCGTGCCGCGCAATCCGGGATTATTTTCCGCGAGCGGCATCGCGGCGGCGGATTTCACCCACGATTACTCCGCCTCGGTGCTCAAACCATCGAAGGAAGTGTCGGGTGCGGCACTTGAGGCACTCTACGGTGCGCTGCTCGCCAAGGCGCGCGCCGATTTCGATCTCGAAGGGGTGCCCGAGGCGCGGCGCGCGTACCAGCGTAGCGTCGACATCCGATATGTCGGCCAGACTACCGAGATCAACGTACGCGCCGGCGGTGACGACGCATCGCGGGCGGTGGATCTGGATGCGTTCATCGCCGAGTTTCATCGCCAGCACGAGGCGATCTACACCTACGCAGTGCCGGGTGAGCCGGTGGAGATCGTGAACGTACGGCTGCGCGCGATCGGTCGCGTCGACAAACCGAAGCTGCAAGCGCATGGAGGCACGACACACGTGCCCGAATCCGCAGGTGTTCGTGAGGTCTGGTTCGACGCGGCCGGGGCCAAGGTGGCGACCCGCGTGTACCGACGCGAGACGCTGCGGCCTGGTGCGACGATCGCCGGGCCCGCGATCATTCAAGAGCTGTCTTCGGCAACGGTCGTCCCGCCCGGCGCGCGTGCGGCCCTCGATCCCTACGGCAACATCCTGCTCGAGCTATGACCATCGATCCGTTTACCCTCGCCGTCATCCAGAACGCGCTCATCGGCGTCGCGCACGAGATGAAGCTGATGACGATGCGCGCGGCCTACACCCAGCTCTGGAAGGAGCAGGGCGATCTCTCATGCTGTGTGATGGATTGGGACGGCGAGATCGTCGCTCAGGATCCGAGTGGCTTTCCGATTCATGTGACGACGATGCCGTTTCAGCTGCAAGGGTTGATCGAGGGCATCGGTCGCGACAACATCAGCGGTGGCGACCTGCTGATGACCAACGATCCGTTCCTGGGGGGCACGCACCTGCCCGACGTGCTGCTGGCACGCCCGCTCTACTGGGAGGGGGAGCTGTACGGCTTCCTGTGCAATCGCGGTCACTGGGCCGACATCGGCGGTATGGGGCCGGGCAGCTATTCGCCGGCAACCAAGGAGTTGATCCAGGAAGGCATCGTCATTCCGCCGGTGAAGCTGTTCGTCAATGACGAAATCCAGAAGCCGCTGGTCGACTTGGTCGTTCGCAACGTCAGGAATTCGGCCGTCGCCCATGGCGACATGCGCGCGCAGTACGCATCGTGCTTCACCGGCGAGCGACGCCTGAAGGAGCTGATCGGGCGCTACGGGCTGCCGACGATCAAGGCAGCGATGAAGGAAATCCTCGCGCGATCGGAACAACTCACCCGGGCCCGGATCGCGACGTTCAAGGATGGCGTCTATCACGCGCGCGACTGTCTCGACGGCGATGGTTTCACCGAGGATCCGCAGTGGATCGACGCGCGCGTGACCATCGCCGGCTCCGACATCACGGTCGATCTGACGGCGTGCTCCACGCAATCGCGAGGCGGCATGAACTGCTCGCGCGCATCGGCGATCTCAGGCGTGCAGTACGCGATCAAGGCGATCACCGATCCGGAGAATCCGCCGAACGCAGGCAGCTATCGTCCGATCAAGGTGATTACCCGGCCTGGAACACTCGTGGACGCGCTGCCACCCGGCTCGATGGTGGGTTACGGCGACATCGCCTACCGCGTGCTCGATACGACCATGCGTGCGCTGGCCGACGCCGCGCCGATGGACGTACTCGCCAGCGGTTCCGGATCCACCGGCACCACCGCGATTGGGGGCGGTGACACGCGCCCAGACGCGAAGAAGCCATTCTTCCTGACGCTCGAACTGTCCTCCGGCGCGTACGGCGCTCGGGCCACGAAAGACGGCATGAACGGCATCCGCTACGGCGCCGGCAATGCGGGCCATGTGCCGATCGAAGCCGATGAAATGGAGAACCCGCTGTTGTTCGAGCGCTACGAAGTCGTCGCGGACACCGGCGGAGCGGGAAAATTTCGCGGCGGTAACGGTTTCTGTCGCGTCTTTCGCGTGCTCGCCGATCAAGGCTCGATCTGTCTATGCGCGGATCGGCACAAGTCGCAACCGCAGGGTCTGTTCGGGGGACATCCTGGTACGACGGCCATGTACGTGCTCGATCCGGGCACGCCGAAAGAGCGCCGGCTGCCGAGCAAGACGCCCTATATCAATCTGCAGCAAGGCACACTGGTCTGGTTGCAGTCGGCGGGCGGCGGCGGGTATGGCGATCCGGCGGAGCGTGATCCGAAGCTGATCGAGCGCGACCTGCGCGATGGGTACGTCACGCCGGAACATGCGCGGCGGGTGTACACGCGCAAGTGATAACGCTTCCGCGCTGAGTGCAAAGCACGTCAAGTGCGGCTGCTCGTCCGAGTGCGTGCATCATGGCGCCATCCTGGCGGACCGAACACGTACATCAGCCTGTCCGTGATCGAAACGGCGCTTGAGACGTCCTTGGCGATCGCGCTCCATTCGTGAAGCACCAGCCGGATCGGGTGGCGAATTGCGACGTTCTCAACGAGGCCGTAGCGCACCGGTTCGCGTTTGTCTTCGGACTGGAAACTACCGAAGAGCTTGTCCCAGACGATGAGCAGCATGCCCATGTTCTTGTCGCGGTACTTTCCGTTGCTCGCATGATGCACGCGATGGTGCGAAGGCGTGACCAGTATGTGTTCCAGAATGCCGAGTCTGCAGGCCGCTTGGGTATGGACCAGGACGCCGATGAGCTGTGTGGCGCTATAGATGATGAGAATGTCGATAGCCTTGAATCCGCATAGCGCGAGGGGAACGAAGTACACGAAGCGGTACAGAGGTTGAAACACTGATGAGCGAAAACCCACGGAGAAGTTGAATTCGGTGCTGCTGTGATGGGGCACGTGAACGGCCCAGAAGAAGCGGCAACGGTGATCCACCCGGTGCAACCAGTAGTACATGAAGTCTACGGACACGATCAGCATGACCCAGTAGACGACCGGCGAGTAGTGCAGCTCGATCACGCGAAATCGGTATGCATAGTCGAGCACGAAGAGGTACAGGCCCCGGACCAACGCGTCCACGCACATGTTCAGCGAGGTCAGGTAGACATTCGCCAGAACGCCCGTTGCGGAGTAGAGGCCCTTGCGGGTGAAGTGCGAATAGAGCCACTCCGCGCCGACCAGTGCGGCACAGATCGGTACTGAAAGCGTCTGCAGCAGGGACTCGGGCGAAAGCGTCATCCTTAATGTCGCCTCGAACCCGTTGCACCGATGGCGACGTTCGAGCGGTGTGCGGGGTGAGGCACATGCGATTGCACGAGCTTGTGCTTTCCCATCCGCTTGGGGTCGCGCTCTATGCGGCTTGTGAACTCGATCTGCAGAGCAGGGGCCTGAGCCCCCATATGTTGCAGGGCGGCGAGAAACCGCTGCTGCAATCGAAGGCGGATCGCATCGTGACTGTTGCCTTCTCGCGCGACGATCCTGAAGTGAATCCCGGCCGGATCGTGAACCACCTGGTATTCCTTGATCTCCGGTAGCAGTTCGACGCAAGTGTGGAACAGGTCCGGATGCACGGGCACTTCGCGCCCGTCCGCAGCCGTGAGAAAGACGATGTCATCGGTGCGGCCCTCGACGCGCTCGATCAACCGGAAAGGCCGCCCGCAGGAGCATGGCGCTTTCGCCATGGTGAGCATATCGGTCACTTCGTAGCGAATGAGCGGCTGGGCATAGTTGAACAACGTGGTGAGCAGCACCTTGTGGCCCGTCACGCCGTCGGGCACGGGACGGTTGTGCTCGTCGAC
>CADECO010000024.1:0-34220 GCA_902825905.1 uncultured beta proteobacterium | reverse complement strand
GCAGACGATCGCCTGGTCCTTCATCTTCTTCATGTGCTCGTGCGTGATCACATGGAAGTTGCCGGTGGCGCTCACGAAGATGTCGGCCTTGTCGGCGGCGTAGTCCATCGTGACGACGCGATAGCCTTCCATCGAGGCCTGCAGCGCGCAGATCGGATCGATCTCGGTAACCCAGACCTGCGCCGACAACGCGCGCAATGCCTGCGCTGAGCCTTTGCCCACGTCTCCGTAGCCTGCCACGACGGCGATCTTGCCCGCGATCATCACGTCGGTGGCGCGCTTGATGCCGTCGACCAGTGATTCACGGCAGCCGTAGAGATTGTCGAACTTGCTCTTGGTGACCGAGTCGTTGACGTTGATGGCCGGAAACGCGAGCCGGCCTTCCTTGTGCATCTGGTACAGCCGATGCACGCCGGTCGTGGTTTCCTCCGACACGCCTTTGATCTTGGACAGTCGGATCGAGTACCACTTCGGGTCCTTGGCGAGTTTTGCCTTGATCGCCGCGAACAGATGTTCTTCCTCCTCGCTCGACGGTTTGGCAATCACGCTGGCATCCTTCTCGGCGCGCGTGCCCAGGTGCAGCAGCAGCGTTGCATCACCACCATCGTCGAGGATCATGTTCGAGAACCCGCCGTCGGCCCATTCGAAGATGCGATGGGTGTACTCCCAGTACTCGACCAGCGACTCTCCCTTGTAGGCGAATACCGGGGTCCCCCCTGCGGCGATGGCTGCAGCGGCGTGGTCCTGGGTCGAGTAGATGTTGCATGAAGCCCAGCGGACGTCAGCGCCCAGTGCTTGCAGTGTTTCGATCAGCACTGCGGTTTGAATCGTCATGTGCAGCGAGCCGGTGATGCGCGCGCCCTTGAGCGGTTGCGCCGCCGCGTACTCCTTTCGAATCGCCATGAGCCCAGGCATTTCGGTCTCGGCAATCGCGATCTCCTTGCGGCCCCAGTCGGCCAGAGCGAGGTCGGCGACCTTGTAGTCCCCTGAAGCGATGTTCTTGGGTTTAGGAACGGCTGCGTTCATGCGTGACTCCGTGAATGGATGGCTCGCACCGGACAACTGCGATCGAAGGCAGACAATGAGAGCGGGGTTGACGCCGCCTTGCGTGACCGTGATGCCCCGATGTTCCGTGCGCGAGCACAGTTCAACGAGCGCGGTTACAACAGCCCATATCGGGCGCCCCGAGCCTGGCGGGGGAAGGAGTGGACAGCGGCCCCCGTTGCAACGCTCCTCGAGGCGAGGAGTCGTGATTCTATCGCGGGCGATTCGCGCCGGCCAACGCGCAATCGATCGAGCCCGGTAATTTCGGCTGGGGAAAAGAAAAACCGCCGGGCGATGACCGGCGGTTCTTTTCTTCCGAAACAGCCGCGGGGTCGCGGCCGCTTCTGGCTTGCCTACTTGACCCCGGCGTCGGCGGCCAACGCGGCGGCCTTGTCGGTGCGCTCCCAGGTGAATTCCGGCTCTTCGCGACCGAAGTGCCCGTACGAAGCGGTCTTCTGATAGATCGGACGCAGCAGATCGAGCATCTGAACGATGCCCTTGGGTCGCAGATCGAAGTGCTTCTGCACCAACTCGGCTAGGCGTTCGTCGGAGACTTTGCCGGTCCCATACGTGGTGACCATGACACTGGTTGGACGCGCCACGCCGATCGCGTAGGACACCTGCAAGGTGCACTTCGACGCCAGACCCGCAGCGACGATGTTCTTGGCGACGTAACGCGCCGCGTACGCGGCCGATCGATCGACCTTCGAGGGATCCTTGCCGGAGAATGCGCCGCCGCCGTGCGGAGCGGAGCCGCCGTAGGTATCGACGATGATTTTGCGGCCGGTGAGGCCACAGTCGCCCTGCGGTCCACCCACGACGAATCGACCTGTCGGGTTCACGAGGTAGCGGATATTGCCCTTCACCAGATTCTTCGGCAGCACCGGCTTGATGACCTGCTCGATCACCGCCTCTTCGATCTGCTTGTGCGACACGTCGGGCGCGTGCTGCGTCGACAGGACGATCGTGTCGATCGAATCGGGTTTGCCGTCGATGTAGCGCACCGTGACCTGCGACTTCGCATCGGGGCGCAGCCACGGCAGGCGCCCATCGCGCCGGACAGCCGCCTGGCGCTCGACCAGCCGGTGCGCCAGATGGATCGGCACCGGCATGAGTTGCGGGGTCTCGTCGCACGCATAGCCGAACATGAGACCCTGGTCACCTGCACCTTGCTCCAGATCGAGGCCCTGGCCTTCGGTCACGCCCTGCGAGATATCGGGCGATTGCTTGTCGTAGCACACCATCACGGCACAGCCCTTGTAGTCGATGCCGTATTCGGTGTTGTCGTAACCGATGCGCTTGATCGTTTCACGCGCCACCGTGATGTAGTCGACGTTCGCGCGGGTGGTGATTTCACCGGCGAGCACGACCAGACCCGTGTTGCACAGGGTCTCCGCAGCGACTCGGCTGAACTTGTCCTGGGCTAGAATCGCATCGAGAACGCCGTCGGAAATCTGATCGGCGACTTTGTCTGGATGGCCCTCGGACACCGATTCGGAAGTAAATAGAAAGTTGCTCATTGCCCTGCCGCTTCGTTAGGTAAGTAGGTCGGATTGATCACTGAAAATCGCCGGATAACTCGTGCGAAAAACCTTCGAAGGGTAGCAGAAATCGAATAGCCCACCTACCGTGGGCGACCCCTGGAGTGAACTGGCGAACAGATCGCCGTCCGTCCCACCGGCGATCAAGGGAACGTCCCATCGATGCATCGCGTTGATCTCGTTTGACAATGTCTTTGCGTGCTAACGCAATCGGCGGTGTGGGCACGCAGGCATTGCACGCAGGGGTCGAACTGCGATGCGCCTGATCCCCAAGCTGCTTGCGATCGTGCCGCTGCGCTGGATCCACGCGATCGGCGCGGCGTTGGGCTGGTTCGTGTACTTCGTTTCGCCACGGTATCGCCACCGACTGCGCGAGAACCTGGCTGCAAGCGGTTGGGGCGATCCAGGCACCCGGCGCGCTGCGATTGCGGAGGCCGGCAAGTCGATCGCCGAACTGCCGCTGGTGTGGTTCGGACCTACCGAGCGGACGCTGGCGTTGATTCGCGAGATCCGTGGCATGGCCCTGGTCGACGCGGCGCTGGCAAGCGGCAAAGCCATCATCTTCCTCACTCCCCATTTGGGGTGTTTCGAGATCCTCCCAGGCCGCTTCGCGCAGATCGCGCCGATCACCGTGCTCTACCGTCCGTCGAAACTGGCGCGGGTCGAGGCGCTGATGGCGCGTGGCCGTGAACGCGCCAACGTGCATCTGGCACCGACCAGCCTCGCTGGCGTGCGCAGACTGCTGCGCGCATTGCGTGCACGCGAAGCAATTGGTCTGTTGCCCGATCAGGTGCCCAGCTTCGGCGAGGGCGAGTGGATCGATTTCTTCGGCCGGCCCGCCTACACGATGACCCTGCTCGCGCGGCTGTTCGAGGCGTCGCGGGCGGTCGTGCTGATCGCGCACGCCGAGCGTCTGGCACACGGCGAAGGCTTTCGCATCCACGTGAATCCGCTGCCGATCGACGATTCGAACATCGCGCCGGCGGAACTGATGGTGCGGGTCAATCACGCCCTCGAGGAAGTGATCCGAACCTGTCCAAGTCAATACCTGTGGGCCTACAACCGATACAAGGTCCCGGCCGGTGCGCCGCGCCCGCCGCAACGCATGAAGACCGGCGCAGGCGAGGAAGCGGCTCGATGAGCGTGCTGTTCGCGCGCGGGGCGCTCGGTCTCATGTGGGTGCTGCACTTCCTGCCGCTCAACGTGCTGGCATGGGTCGGCGAGTGCCTCGGCGCGGTCGCTTATCGGCTCGCCCGGGAACGTCGGCGCGTGTGCCGGATCAACCTGCGCAAGTGCTTCCCCGAGAAGTCCGAGCCCGAACGCGAAGCCATCGCGCGACAGCACGCAAGACTGTTCGGCCGCTTCGTGCTGGAGCACGGCATCGCGTGGTGGGCGCCGCTCGATCGGTTCAAGTCGCTCGTCACCTTCGAAGGGTTGGAGCATCTGCATGCGCTCGCAGGCAAGCCTGTGATCGTGATGGCGCCGCATTTCCTCGGGCTGGACATGGGTGGAGCGCGCATTGCGGCCGAGGTTCCGACTGCGAGCATGTATCAAAAACAGAACAACGCGGTGTTCGAGGCGCGCGTGCGCGAAGGGCGGATGCGTTACGCGCGGCTCCATCCGCAATCGAAGCTGTTCGCGCGGCAGGATGGCGTGCTGGCGGTGGCGCGATCGATCAAGCAAGGCGTGGCGTTCTACTACCTCCCCGATCTGGACTTCGGTGCGCGCGATGCGGTGTTCGTGCCGTTCTTCGGCGTGCCCACCGCAACGATCACCGGCGTGTCGCGGCTGGCGCGGCTCACCGGTGCAGCGGTGATTCCGTGCATCACGCGCATGCTGCCCGCAGGCGGCGGCTACCGGGTTCGACTGCATCCGCCATGGCGCGACTTTCCGACCGATGACGTGCAGGCCGACACGCGCCGAATGAATGCGTTCATCGAGGACTGCGTGCTGGAGATGCCGGAGCAGTACTATTGGTTTCACCGTCGCTTCAAGACACGGCCGCAGGGCGAGGCCGGTTTCTACTGAGTGCGTAGTGCGATGAATGCTGTGTTCTCCAACCCCGACAGCGAAACGATCCGAGCCCTGCTCGCTAGCGCGCGCACCATCGCGGTCGTGGGCTACTCGCCGAATCCGGCGCGCCCCAGCCACCAGATCGCGAAGATCATGCGCGAGCGCGGCTATCGCATCATCGCCGTGCGCCCTGGAATCGACTCGGCGCTGGGCGAACGCGCCTACGCGCGGCTGGAAGACATCACCGAACCGATCGACATCGTCGATGTGTTTCGCAGTCCGGAGCACGTGCCGGCGATCGTGGAGTCCTGTCTCGCACGTCCGCCGCGATGCCTGTGGTTGCAGGACGGCGTCGTACACTCGCAGGCGGCGCTCCGCGCGCAATCGCACGGCATCGTGGTGGTCATGAACCGCTGCATTGCGCGTGACTGCCGCGTGTTCGGTGTCCAGCGCGCCGTGACGACATGAGCGGCGCGCCGATGCTGCGCTTCACCAAGATGCATGGCGCGGGCAACGACTTCGTCATGCTCGATGCCGTGCGCCAATCGGTGCGCATGACACCTGAACTCGCCCGTCGCATTGCCGATCGGCACATCGGCATCGGCTGCGACCAGATCCTGATCGTCGAACCGGCGCCAGATGCGAGCGTCGATTTTCGCTATCGCATCTTCAATGCCGACGGCGGCGAGGTCGAGCAGTGCGGCAATGGTGCGCGCTGCTTCGTGCGTTTCGTGCACGCGCAGGGGTTGTCGACCAAGCGCACGATCCGCGTCGTGACCAGAAGCGGAGTGATCGTTCCCAGGCTCGAAGACGACGGTCGGGTCACCGTCGACATGGGGGCGCCGATCCTCGAGGCTGCGCGCGTGCCCTTCGATACGGCCGGGCTCGCGCCAGTTGCGGCATCAGTCGCGCATTTGCCTGGCTGGCCGCTGACGATCGAGGCGGCGACAGCGACGATCTACGCGGTGTCGATGGGCAATCCCCACGCGGTGCAGTTCGTCGACGACGTTGATCGCGCCCCGGTCGGCACCCAAGGGCCGCAGATCGAGCACCACAGCCGCTTTCCGGCGCGCGTCAATGCCGGATTCGTGCAGGTGCGTGATCGCCATCGGCTCCGCGTGCGCGTGTTCGAGCGTGGCGCCGGTGAGACGCTCTCTTGCGGCACCGGCGCGTGCGCGGCCGCGGTCGCGGCCATCCTGCTCGATCGCGCGGACTCGCCCGTCACCGTACAGACGCGCGGCGGCGATTTGACGATCAACTGGGGTGGCGTCGACAATCCGGTCTTCATGACTGGCCCGGCCCACACGGTGTTCGACGGCGAATTCGATCCCGACGCACTGCTTGAGCATCCCTCCTGAGATCGCCACTGGCATGAGTCCCGACGACGTCGTTCAGTACCTACGCGCCCACCCCGAGTTCTTCGAGCAGCACACCGATCTGCTCGCCCAGGTGTCGATCCCGAACCCGCACGGCGGCGCGGCCATTCCACTATCGGAGCGGCAGGTGCTCACGCTGCGAGATCGCAATCGCGCGCTGCAGGGCAAGCTCTCCGAGCTGATCCAGTTCGGCGAGGAAAACGACACCATCGGCGAGCGGGTCCACCGGCTGTGCCTCGCGCTGCTGAGCGCCGCCGATCGCGATACCGCATTGCAGGCGGCCATCACCAGCCTGCACGACGACTTCGCCGTGCCGCACTCGGCGGTCCGGCTGTGGCGTGGTAGCGGCGAGTCCGCCGAATATGCGCCGGTCAGCGATGCGATCCACGAGTACGCCAATGGCCTGGAGCAGCCGTTCTGCGGTCCGAACGATCAGTTCGAGGCGGCGGAATGGTTCGGCGTCGACCCGGGGCGCATCCAGTCGATCGCGCTGTGCGCGCTGCGCGACGATGCGGGCGTGTTCGGCATGCTCGCGCTCGGCGCCGACGACCCCAAGCGGTTCTATCCCGAGATGGGCACGCTGTACCTGGCGCGCATCGCCGAGCTGATCAGTGCCGCGGTCGGTCAAGCACACTAGCGACGGCGCGGTCTCATCGCACCAGGCAGCACCCGAGGCCGCGCGGCCCGATCCGCGCCGCGCTGCGATCGATGCGTTCATCGATTTCCTCTCGCATGGCCGGCGCCTGAGCACACACACGCGCAGCAGCTATCAGCGCGACCTCGAAGCGCTATTGGTGGCGCTTCCGCAAATCGACTGGGATCGCATGGCGGTGCACCACGTGCGCGGCGCCCTGGCAAAGCTTCATGCCCAAGGCGAGGCACCACGCACGCTTGCGCGGCGGCTGTCCGCGTGGCGAACGTTCTTCGGCTGGCGCATCCGCCATCATGGCGCGGCGCTCAATCCGGCCGCAGGCGTGCGCGCTCCGAAGCTCGCGAAGCCGCTTCCCAAGGCGCTATCGCCCGACATCGCCAGCCGGTTGCTGGATCGTACGGTCGACTCGCCACTGGAGGCGCGCGACAAGGCGATGTTCGAGCTGCTGTATTCCTCGGGATTGCGTCTGGCCGAGTTGCTGTCGCTGGATCTGTCCGACGGACGCTCGATCGTGCGCGATGCCGAGATCACCGTCACCGGCAAGGGCGCCAAGACGCGCACCGTTCCCGTGGGGCGGCAGGCGCGCGATGCGATCGCGGCATGGCTACCGCTTCGCGCCAAGCTCGCGCGCGCCGAGGTGGATGCGTTGTTCGTCGGAGCGCGGGGCGAGCGCGTGCATGCAACCGTGGTGCAGAAACGGCTCAAGCGATGGGCGGTGCAGGCCGGCGTGCAGGGCGCCGTGCATCCTCACGTGTTGCGACACTCGTTCGCCACGCACGTCCTGCAGTCCTCCGGGGATCTGCGCGCGGTGCAGGACATGCTCGGTCACGCCAGCATCTCGACCACGCAGGTCTACACTCATCTGGACTTCCAGCACCTCGCCAAGGTCTACGACGCGGCCCATCCGCGCGCGAAGAAGAAGCAGACCAAAGCCGCGTGATGGCGCGCTGATGCGATCCGCGAATCGAGCCTCGAAGAAATCGCCCGGCGGCGCGAAGGCGCGCGCGCAGGATCGTCGTCGCAGAGCGCCGGCTCCCGTTCAAGGTCGTCGCGAGTCGGTGCGCGCGGCAACGTTTCCCGCCGAGCGATCGGCTGGCTCGCGCGAGGCGGCGATCGTTCTTGGGCCCGGCCGGGAAAAATCGATCGCGCGACGCCATCCATGGATCTTCTCCGGCGCCGTCGCGCGGGTCGATGGCGCGCCTCAGGCCGGTGACACGGTGCAGGTGCTGTCCAGCGCCGGGCAGTTCCTGGCGCGCGCGGCGTTCAGCCCCACATCGCAGATCCGCGCGCGCGTGTGGACCTGGGACCAAGCCGAAGCGGTCGATGCCGCGTTCATCGAACGGCGCGTCGCGCAGGCGATCGAGCGACGCGGCGTCACCGCGCCGGATGCGGGCGTGCGGCTGATCAACGCAGAGGCCGATCAATTGCCGGGTGTGGTGATGGATCGCTATGCCAACGTTGGTGTGGTGCAGCTGCTTTCAGCGGGCGCGGAACGATGGCGCGACGCGATCGTGCGTGCGCTGCAATCGCACGCCCGCTGCGACAGCCTGTACGAGCGCTCGGATGTCGAGGTTCGTGCGCTCGAGGGTCTCGCTGCGCGCGTGGGCACACTGGCCGGCAACGACCCTCCCGCGCTTGTCGAGATCGCCGAGGGCGGGGGGCGGTTCCGCGTCGAGGTGCGTCACGGGCACAAGACCGGTTTCTATCTGGATCAGGCGCGCAACCGCGCGCGGATTGCGGCGCTCGCGCGGGACAAGTCCGTGCTCAACTGTTTTTGCTACACCGGCGGATTCTCCATCGCCGCATTGCTCGGCGGTGCTACGCGCGCGGTGTCGATCGACAGCTCCGCCGAAGCGCTTGCCCTGGCGCGCGAGCACGAGCGCCTGAACGGCATCGCACCCGGCCGGGCGGAATGGCGCGAGGCCGATGTCTTCGCCGAGCTGCGCAAGCTGCGCTCCGCAGGTGAGCGCTTCGATTTGATCGTGCTCGATCCGCCAAAGTTCGCCCCGACGGCGGCTCACGTGCAGCGCGCCGCACGGGCCTACAAGGACATCAACCTGCTGGGATTTCAGCTGCTTCGCCCAGGCGGGCTGCTGGCGACCTTTTCCTGTTCCGGTGTCATCGAACCGCCACTTTTTCAGAGCATCGTCGCCGGCGCGGCCCAGGACGCCGGCGTGCAGGCCGAATTAATCGAGCGCTGGGGCGCAGCGACGGACCACGCTGTCATGCTCGATTTTCCCGAGGGGGAGTACTTGAAGGGGCTGCTGATCCGACGGCGCTAGGCTGGAAGTGGCGGTGTCAAACCCCCACGGCAGTTCCAGGATTACGCGTTCGAATCCTTCGGCTGGTGATCGGCGATGCGATTGCCGGGAACTTGAGCCCGACCGGCGGATCCGACTCCTCGGCATTCGCGCCCAGGCGCCCAAAAAACGTTGGGAACTCGCGAGCGGTTGGGTAGAATCGCGCCCCCGATCAAGCGGGCACCTGTCCGTCGCACCACAAATCTGGAGTTGCAACAGATGGCAGAGAACCAGATGGTTCCGGTCACGATCCTCACCGGCTTCCTGGGAAGCGGCAAGACCACCTTGCTCAACCGCATCCTCAAGGAACATCACGGCCAGCGCATCGCCGTGATCGAGAACGAGTTCGGCGAGGCCGGTGTCGACAACGAGATCCTGGTCCAGGATCGCGACGAGCAGATCATCGAGATGAACAACGGCTGCATCTGCTGCACCGTGCGCGGTGACCTGCAGCGCATCCTCGCCGATCTGAAAGAGCGCCGCGATACCGGCCGGCTCAAGTTCGATCGCGTCATCATCGAGACCACCGGCATGGCCGACCCGGGCCCGGTGGCGCAGACATTCTTCCTGGACGAGGACATCGGCAACTACTACCTGCTCGACAGCGTACTGACGCTGGTCGACGCAAAGCACGCGCCCATGCAACTCGACGAGTTTCGCGAGGCGCAGGAGCAGGTCGGATTCGCCGACCGCATCCTGATGTCGAAGACCGATCTGGTCAACGACGAGGACATCGAGCGGCTCAAGAACCGCATCGTACGGATGAATCCGCGCGCGCCGATCAAGCGCGTGCACTTCGGTGAGACGCCGCTCAAGGAGATCCTTGATATCCGCGGCTTCAATCTCAACGCGGTCCTGGAGGTCGATCCTGAGTTTCTGATCGACGCCGAGCACGATCACGATGAGCATGTGAAATCGTTCGTGTTTCGCGCCGAGCGGCCGTTCGACGGCGTGAAACTCGAAGAATTTCTGAGCTCGATCGTGCAGGTTTACGGTAACGATTTGCTACGCTATAAGGGCGTGCTGTATCTCAAGGGCAATCAGAATCGAGTCGTATTCCAGGGGGTGCACATGCTGATGGGTGGAGACACCGGCAAGCCCTGGGGCAAAGACGAGAAGCGCGAGAGCGTCATGGTCTTCATCGGGAGAAACCTCCCCCAGGACATCATCATTCAAGGGCTCGAACAATGCCTCGTGAAAGCGCAGTGAAGAAGACCAAGTCGGATGCGTCCAAGGCGCCGGGCGCTGCCGTGGCGTTGGCGGCATCGGGCGGCAAGTTGACCGAGGAGCAGCTGGTCAAGATGCCCGCGGCGGACTACATGAACGAGTCGCAGCTGCAGTTCTTTCGCGACAAGCTTTCCGAGATGAAGCGTCAGCTTCTCGAGAACGCCGGCGAGACCTCCGAACATCTGCGCGACAACGACATGGTGCCCGATCCCGCCGATCGCGCCACGATCGAAGAGGAGCACGCGCTCGAGCTGCGCACCCGCGATCGCGAGCGCAAGCTCATGAAGAAGATCGACCAGTCGCTCGCCCGCATCGACGATGGCTCCTACGGTTACTGCGAAGAAACCGGTGACCCGATCGGTATTGCGCGATTGCTCGCGCGGCCTACCGCCACGCTATCGGTCGAGGCGCAGCAGCGTCGCGAACTCAAGCAGAAGATGTACGGCGAGTAGACCGAACGCGTACGGCGCAAAGCCCGCCGCGCGCGTTCAAGACTTCGTCGTGCAGGGGGCCGTGGGGCACCTCCATGCTCAGCATCGATCGTCTGCGTCACCGCTACGGTGATCGGCTGGCTCTGTCGATAGATCGATTCGATCTTGCCGCCGGTGAGCATGCGCTTGTCCTGGGCGCATCGGGCAGCGGCAAAACCACCCTGCTTCACGTCTTGGCTGGCCTCGTCCGGCCCAGCGAGGGCGCGGTCAGCATCGACGGGCACGCGATTACCTCGATGACCTCCGCCGCGCTCGACCGGCTGCGCGGCCAGACGATCGGGTTCGTTCCGCAGCGACTGCATCTGATCGACAGCCTCGATGTGCGCGGCAACCTCAAGCTCGCGCAGCAGCTCGGACGCGGCACGATTGACCTCGCACGGATCGATGCGGTCCTCGGATCGGTGCAGTTGCACGAGCGCGCCCGCGCGTTCCCGCATGAGCTCAGCCACGGGCAGGCGCAGCGCGTGGCGATCGCCCGGGCGGTGATCAACCGGCCGCGCCTCATTCTGGCCGACGAACCGACGGCGAATCTCGATGACATGAACTGCGAGCGCGCGGCGGCGTTGCTGATCGAGCAGGCGAACGCCGTGGGCGCAGCCTTGCTCATCGCAACCCACGATCAACGGCTGCGTCAGCGCTTCCAGCGCGAGCTGACCTTGAGCGTGGATGGAGCAGTCGTGTCGTGAACCTGCTGGTGCTGAGCTGGGCCTATATACGAGCGCGGCCGCTCAACGCTGGCCTCAACGTGCTGTTGCTGGCGCTTGGTGTAGCGCTCATCTGCGTTCTGCTGCTGCTGGGCAGTCAGCTCGAGGAGCGCCTCACTCGCGACGCGCAACGCATCAACCTCGTGGTCGGCGCCAAGGGCAGCCCGCTGCAACTGGTGCTGGCCGCCGTGTTCCATGTCGATGTGCCACCGGGAAACATCAAGCTCGCCGATGCCCAATCGATCGCGTCGAATCGCATGGTCAAGCGCACTGTGCCGCTCGCCCTTGGCGACAGTCTGCGCGGCTTTCGCATCGTCGGCACGTCGTCGGACTTGCTCGCGCTCTACGACGCCCGCATTGAAACCGGCAAACACTGGGACGGGCCGATGCAGGCGCTCATCGGCGCCGAGGTGGCGCGCACACTGGGCTTGCAAGTCGGCGCGAAATTCCTAGGTACGCACGGCTTGGGCAAGGAGGGCGATGCGCACGAATCGTCGCCGTTCGCTGTGGTTGGGGTGCTCGCGCCGACCGGCTCGGTCATCGACCGATTGATCCTTGCCAGCGTCGAGTCGGTGTGGCTCGTCCACATGCAGCTCAACGAAGACGAGAAGCCCGCAGAGGCACTGGCGGCCCTGACCCCGGACGAAAAGGAAATCACCGCGTTGCTGGTCGAATATGCCTCGCCGCTTGCGGCCATGTCGCTGCCGCGTTCGATCAACAGCGAGACGTCGATGCAGGCTGCCTCGCCCGCGAATGAGGCGGCACGTCTGTTCAGCATGCTTGGCGTAGGGCTCGACATGGTGCGTGCATTCGCGCTCGTGCTGCTGCTGGCCGCGGGTCTGTCGACGTTCATCGCGCTGTTCAATGCGCTCGAAGAGCGCAAGTACGACCTCGCCGTGATGCGCACGCTGGGTGCCACACCAGGCAAACTCATGCGGCTGGTCCTCTTCGAGGGGTTGGTGATGGGGGTGATCGGGACGGCATTGGGGCTGCTCCTGGGCCATATCGCCACCGAGGTGATCGGCACCTGGCTCGCCGCGAACCGACAGCCAGCGGTCACCGGTTGGCGCATAGCGCCTGACGAGGGCTGGGTGGTGGCGCTGTCGCTACTGGTCGCTTTGATCGCGGCGGTTGTCCCGGCGTGGCGGGCGTATCGGTCCGATGTGGCGGCAACCCTCGCACGGGGTTGAACCTCGCCCACGCCACGCTGATCGCGACACACGCAGATCGCACCCCTGGCGAAGGTCTCCTTGCGATGGGGTCAAAGCCCCGACGAACGCGCAACGGTGATTGCCGGCGTTCCCGGGCCCCCGTTAAGATGCCTGCCTTCGCCGCCAGTCCTCGGGGCCCGACGCTTTTGCGGAGGTCGAATGCAACGTTCCTTCCCGATCCTGATGCTTGGCGCATTGCTGTTGTCGGTCAGCAGCAACGCGCAGATGGCCAAAGAGACGCCCACGGAGCCCCACGCACTGGGCGCGCCCATCGATCCGGCGCTGCTCAAGCCGTTGCCGGAGTTGCCCGGCGTCGTGCCGTGGAAAACGCTCGCGAACGTACAGCAGGTGAAACAGAAGGACAAGGTGGTGCCGCAGTTCGACAAGACAGTCCTGGCGCTGGACAAGAAAGAAGTGAAGTTGCAGGGCTTCATGATGCCGCTGGAAGCCGGCGAGCGGCAGAAGCACTTCATCCTGACGTCGCTGCCGCCCACGTGCGGCTTTTGCATGCCGGGCGGCGCCGAGTCGGTCGTGGAAGTGCGCTCCAAGCAACCGATCAAGTACACGGTTGAGCCCGTCGTGCTGTCGGGCAAGCTCGCGGTGCTGCGCGATGACCCCACCGGTATCTACTACCGATTGGTCGATGCAGCGCCGACCAAGGCTGGCAAGTAGTTCGATGAGATTTGCAATTCGATAGTTCGATGCGCGATTCGGTCCACGTCCGCTTGCATCGCGGACCATGAGCAAGCAAAGCAATATGCTGCGCAAGGGAGTCCTCGCGCGAATCGCGCTCAGCCTGTTGCTGGTGCTTGGACAGGTTGGCAGCATTGCGCACGCCCTGTCTCACCTCGAGCACGGTCACGCGCACGCGGGGCACGGTGATTCTCAGGACGGCGCGGTCGATTCGGACCATGCATCGTCCGCGGATCACGCGAGTGGGTGCGACGGGCAGCACGCCCATGCCGATTCGCACTCCGACCGTGGCATCGACCCGGTCTGCGAGTTGTGTGCCGCGTTCGGCGCGGCCGCGGCGTTGCTCGCAAGCTCGAATTCGACTTCCGTCGTGCATCCGCGCCGGTCGGCTCGGTTCGTCGCGACTGTTTGTCCCAGCAGTCGTTTCCTCTTCTGCGGCGCTTACATCCGCGCGCCTCCCGCAATTCGCGTGTGATGTGCCCTGAGCCGCGCGTGGTGCGCTGCGCCACGTTGCCAGGCTCCAATCCCATAAGTCGGCCGAGCTGACCGGCAGGTTTTGCCCTCGCGCGTTCGCGCGCTGTGGGCCCTGGTGCGCGCTCGTCCAACGCCAAGACCGCAAAGAGGAGTGTATGAAACGCATTCGCCCCACGTGGGCGCTGGCAGCGCTGTGCTGCGCGCAAGCGACGGCCCAGACGCCACCATCGACCACGACCTTGTCGCCGGTGATCGTCACCGCGACGCCCATCGGCAGCGACTTGTTCGAGCTGACCGCCCCCGCCAACGTTGTCGAAGGTCCGCAGTTGCGCCTGAGGACGCAATCAACCCTCGGTGAGACGCTCGGATCCGAGCTGGGTGTGAGTTCGACCTACTTCGGACCCAATTCGAGTCGTCCGATCATCCGCGGGCTCGATGGCGATCGGATCCGCGTGCTGCAGAACGGTACCGGTGTCATCGACGCATCGGCAGCGAGCTTTGACCACGCAACCAGCGTCGAGCCGTTGCTGATCGAGCGGGCTGAGGTGGTCCGCGGCCCAGCCACCCTCATGTATGGCGGCAACGCGGTCGGCGGTGTCGTCAATGCCACCGATGGTCGCATCCTGCGCGAGCCCCTCAAGGGCGCCAACGGGTCCGTCGAGGCGCGATTCGGGACTCAGGCGAGCGAGCGTGCGCAAGTTGCCCGGGTCGCGCTCGGGGATGGCCTGATCGGACTGACTGCGGATTTCTCCCGGCGCCATGCCGCCGATCTGCGCATTCCCGACTATGCGCGATCGGCGCGGCGGCGAGAAAGCTCGCCATTGCCACCTGAAGACGAGCCGCGCGGACGCCTGCCCAACAGCGCGCAACGTTCGGATGGGGCCGGACTGGGCATGTCGTTTGCGTGGAACAAAGGCTACGCCGGACTAAGCGGATCGCAGTACAACTCGCGCTACGGCACGGTTGCCGAACCCGACGTCACGATCGGCCTGCAGCAACGCCGCTACGAGTTCGCCAGCGAGTTGCGCGACGTCAACGCGATCGTGAAGGCGCTGCGGTTCAAGTCGTCGTACTCGGATTACAAACACATCGAGTACGAACAGACTTCGTCGGGCACGCAGTTCGAGTCCAACGGACACAACACGCGCGTCGAACTGCTGCACCAGCCGTTCGGACGCATGCAAGGGGCCGTGGGCCTGGAGCTGCAGAACAGCAAGTTTTCCGCGCTGGGCGACGAAGCATTCGTGCCGAACACCCGCACCCAGCTCGCCGATGTGTTCGTGTACGAGGAGGCGCAGCTCGGTGCCCTCAAACTGTCAGGCGGCGCACGACTCGGCCGTGCCGATGTTAGAGCGCTCGAAGACGCGCGCTTCGGTGATGCGCAGACGCGCAGGTTCACGCCGAAGAGTGCTGCGCTTGGAGCGTTGTACGGGTTCAATCCGTCCTACGCGCTCGCACTCCAGGGCTCATACAACGAACGTGCACCGACGTTTCAGGAGCTCTACGCCAACGGACCGCATATCGCCACCGGTGCGTTCGAAGTCGGCGATCGCGCACTCGGGCTCGAGCGCTCGCACGGAATCGACCTGGCGCTGCGCAAGCGCGCCGGAGCGGTCACCGGATCGATCGGCGTGTTCTACAACCGGTTCAGGAACTACATCGGCCTGTTCGACAGCGGCACAGTCGACGAGCGCGATCCGGCCGATCCCGATGACGATCTGCCGATCTATCGTTATCGTGCGGTTCCGGCTGACTTCCGAGGGGTCGAGGGCCAGGTGCGTTGGCGCTCGCTCGAATCGAGCGTTGGCCGCCTGTGGCTCGAAGCACGGTTCGACACGACGCGCGCGCGCAATCGCGATACGGGTCAGTCGTTGCCGCGCATCCCGCCGTTTCGAGTCGGGGGCGGCGTGGTGTATGAACTCGGTGGCTGGATGGCACGCATCGACGTGTTACGCGCAGCGAAGCAGGATCGAGTGAGCGACAACGAGGTCCCGACCGACGGCTACACGATGCTCGACGCGGCAATCACGCATCGCGTGCGACTTGGCCCAAGTCAGATCGAGTGGTTCGTGCGTGGTACCAATCTGCTCAATGCCGAGGCGCGACTGCACACGTCGTTCCTCAAGGAAGTGGCGCCCTTGGGGCGACGTGGCGCGATGATCGGGGTGCGAGCATCGTTCTGAGCGGGCTAACCCTGCGGAGGACTGGAGGCGTCCTCCGCAGGGTGATGGACGAAATCCTGGCAACAGATCCTGCAAACCTTCATGGAAACCCTGTGCCGATCTGGAGCGCGATCGCCTTGCGGCCGCCCGACGGGACGGCGGAGCCATTCAAGGTCTTGTGACAATATGGATTGCGTTTAAACTGGAGCATGCAGGGCGAGACGTCTCTTTCAGTCGATTCAGATCGCGATCAAGGGTGGTCCCACGCGCGAAATGTGTGATCGCCGGTCTGACCGGTCACTGATCACACTTGTCATGTTTCGTTCCCACCTGTGGAAAGCATTTTGCGTTCGGCTGTGCGTTCGGGTGAGTCATTGGCTTGATCGAGCGGCCGAATGAACGCACGAACCGCGAGCGGTGTCACACCGGGCGGTGGGCAGTCGAGCGGCGATGCCAAGAGATTTGTCCGAAATCAACCTGCGCTGTGAGCTAGGCAACGAACCGTGGCTTTTTTCTCCTTCGGCAAAAAACCAGAGCGCTCCGCCAAGGCCGACGAGCGAGCTCGTAAGGCGAAGGACAGCGCACGACCCGCCCCGGCCGAAGCCGCGCGTGGGCAGCAACCTGCCGCTGCGCGCCCACCGAAAGAGAAGGGGCGGCACGATCGCGGCGCCGATCAGGGCCTGATCTCGTTCGGGAACCTGTTTGCCGAGGACGACAAGCCCGCTCCCCCTGCGGCAGCGAGCAATTCGGACGCCGCAGCACCGCAAGAACTTGTTCAGCCGAAATCGACCCCCGCCGCGCGTGTCGAACCGTCGGCAGAACCCGTAATACCTGCAGCGGCTGCCCCGGTCGCCCCGCCGCCGGAACCGGCGGCGCGGCAGGCGCGACGCAATCGCCCGAATCCGGATCGCGAGATGCCGCAGGCGCTGGAGGATTGCGCGCTGTCGCACGCCAATGGGCAGACCAGTGAGGCGCTGCGCGTCATCGAAGCAGCGATTGCCGCGGGCAAGCTCGGCCCGTGGGCGATGCAGGCCTGGCTCATCCGATTCGATCTGTACGTGCAGTTGAGTCTTAAGGCTGCCTACGACGTCGCTGCCGAGCAGTTCGCCCAGCAGTTCGAACGATCGGCGCCTGCTTGGCCCCAGTTCGAAGTGCTGCCGATGGGCGGCGGCAACTCGGGAATGCCCAGTGTCAATGTGTCCGGACGGCTCTCGGCGGCCAGTGCCGGGCCGCTTGCAGCACTACGCAAGACAATCGACCGATACGACGGCGTGCAGTTGGATTTCGCCCGTTTCGAAGATGCCGACGCGGCGGGCTGCCAGCATCTGCTGGCGATGATCCAGCAGATACTGCGTGCCAAGAAGGCGGTGCGCTTGTCCAATATCGAGCGGCTCGTGCAGGCGATATCCGGGCAGGCGATCGCCGGTGATTCGTCGCGCTCGCAAGCGCCGTGGTTGCTCAGACTGGAGCTGCTGCAGATGGTCGGCCAGCAGGCGCAGTTCGAAGAGGTGGCTGTCGACTACGCCGTTACCTTTGGTGTGTCTCCGCCGTCGTGGATGGATCTGCCGCAGCGGGTTGCCAGCGCTACGCCCGACCCGGTCAGCGAACCAGGTAACGATTGGTACCGTGTGCCGTCCGACATCGTGCAGCCCGCTGAAGATGTGTTCTCACGCATCAAGGCACACGCTGCCGAGCATGATCCGCTGATCATCGATCTGTCACGTGTGCGCCGCATCGACTTCATCTCGGCCAGTCAACTGGTCAAGCTTCTGGCGGAGCTGCGCTCGGGTACTCAACCCGTCGAACTCCGTTACGCCAACGAAATGGTGTCATTGCTGCTGGTGATGATGGGCGCGGGCGAAGTCGCGCAACTCGTTTCGCGTCGCTAGACCCTTTATCTGACCCGCAAGGCACTTGCCCCAGGAACCCTGGCGCTCCCGCGTCATTGCGGTAGATTGCGCGGCGGTTCTCGAGCACTGTCCCGTTTGTTTTTCATCACGCCGTCGAGACACCCCGTGCCGAATCGTCGCGGGGGTTGAATTCCGGTAGGCCAACCCCCACAGTCTGTCTCTTTGGTCGAGGCTCGCATCGGGCGTGCATCGGCGCGCCTCATTCTTTCCGGTCGGTGCCCATGGCAGATTCACCTACCTCAGCGATTCCGCAGTTTCATGGCACCACGATTCTGTCGGTGCGGCGAGGCGCGCAAGTCGCCCTCGGCGGCGATGGCCAGGTCACGCTTGGCAACATCGTCATCAAGGCGGGCGCGCGCAAGGTGCGTCGCCTCTATCAGGATCGAATACTCGCGGGGTTCGCCGGCGGTACAGCCGATGCGTTCACGTTGTTCGAGCGGTTCGAGGCCAAGTTGGACAAGCATCAGGGCAATCTGCTGCGCTCGGCGGTTGAACTCGCGAAGGATTGGCGTACCGACCGCATGCTGCGCCGTCTGGAAGCGATGCTTGCGGTCGCCGACACTGAGGTTTCGCTGGTCATCACCGGCACGGGCGATGTGCTCGAGCCCGAACACGGCCTGATCGCGATCGGCAGCGGCGGCGCGTACGCACAGGCGGCTGCGCGCGCACTGATCGACAACACCGAGTTCGATGCGCCGAGCATCGTGCGCAAGGCACTCACGATCGCCGGCGATCTGTGCATCTACACCAATCAACATCACACTATCGAAGTGCTTGGCTAGCCCCCATGACGATGACACCGAAAGAGATCGTCCACGAGCTGGACAAGCACATCATCGGCCAACACAAAGCCAAGCGCGCCGTCGCCATCGCATTGCGCAATCGCTGGCGACGCCAGCAGGTACCCGAGCCGCTCCGTCATGAGATCACGCCCAAGAACATCCTGATGATCGGACCTACCGGGGTGGGCAAGACCGAGATCGCCCGGCGTCTGGCCAAGCTTGCCGACGCGCCGTTCATCAAGGTCGAGGCAACCAAGTTCACCGAGGTGGGCTACGTCGGACGCGACGTCGACACGATCATTCGCGATCTGGTCGAGATCAGCATCAAGCAAACGCGCGAGACCGCAATGCGCCAGGTGCGTACGCGCGCCGAGGAATTCGCCGAGGAACGCATTCTCGACGCGTTGCTGCCCCCGGCACGCGACGCGGGATTCGGCGCGGGCCTCGAACGGGAATCACCCGAGTCGGCGGCACGACAGAAGTTCCGCAAGAAGTTGCGCGAAGGGCAGCTCGATCAGCAGGAAATCGAGATCGAAGTGTCCGCGTCGCAACCGCAGATGGAGATTCTCGCGCCGCACGGCATGGAAGAGCTCACCCAGCAGATACAGAGCATGTTCCAGAACGTCGCCGGTGCACGCAGGAAGCTGCGCAAGCTGCCGATCAAGGAGGCGATGCGCCTGCTCACCGATGAGGAGGCGGCCCGGCTGGTCAACGACGACGATCTGAAGGTCCGGGCACTGGCCAACGCCGAGCAGAACGGCATCGTGTTCCTCGACGAGATCGACAAGATCACCAGCCGGTCGGAAGCGCATGGCGCGGACGTGTCGCGCGAAGGCGTGCAGCGCGACCTGCTACCGCTGGTCGAAGGGACGACCGTGTCGACCAAGTACGGCATGGTGAAGACCGATCACGTTCTGTTCATCGCCAGCGGCGCGTTTCACTTGTCGAAACCGTCCGATCTGATCCCGGAGCTGCAAGGGCGGCTGCCGATTCGCGTCGAACTCGCTTCGCTCTCGGTCGACGACTTCGAGCAGATCCTCACCAAGACCGATGCGTGCCTGACGACTCAGTACTCGGCACTGATGCAAACCGAGAATCTGCAGTTGTCGTTCGCCCCGGACGCGATCCGGCGCATCGCCGAAATCGCGCATTCGGTAAACGAGCGCACCGAGAACATCGGCGCTCGCCGGCTCTACACGGTGCTAGAGCGTCTGCTCGAAGAAATTTCGTTCGATGCCGGCTCGCAGTCGGGCGAAACGATGGTCATCGACGCGGCCTACGTCGACGTCCGCCTGAAGGAACTCGCGCAGAAGCAGGATCTGGCCCGGTACGTCCTGTAGGTAAGCCTCGTAGCTTCCAATCGGTCCGGTGCTTCGAGCTCAGGCGCTGGCTTGGGAAGCTTCGTCGAGTTGCCCCCGAAGACACTCGGGGCACAGGCAACTCGCGTAGCGCGGATCGGGCGTTCGCACCGGTTCGCGAGTACACCAGCACGGCTCATTGCCGCCACTCGGATCGCGCATGGCGCAGCTGAACGGGGCGCCGCATCTGGCGCAACGCTCCGCTGACGAGCTACGCATCGAAGCTGGCTGGTCCATCGTCCGTCTCCTCCATGCGCGCTGAACGCCTTGCTTGGGGTGCCGCGCGCAGTTTTCAAGATCCAGCGCATGCCGGTCATCGAGGGATTTTTCGCAGGCCTCGTGGCGAACCCGGCTTGAAACACGCGGTTGCGCCCGGATCTTAGCGCCACAGGGCAACGCAGCCCATCCCACTCAACGGAGACTCAAATGAACATTGCTCGTTATGAATCGGTGCCTGCGGTCCGCGACATTTTCGACGACCTTTTGCGCGGCATTTTCGTGCAACCGGTAACGCGCGCGAGCGCGATGCAAGAAGGTGCGAGCCTCGCGCCGCGCATCGAAGTCCTCGATCACAACGGCGTCTACAAAGTGCGTGCGGAACTTCCGGGCGCGCGCAAGGAAGACATCAACGTGAGCGTCGACGGCGATGTGCTGTCGATCAGCGCGCAAGTCAGGCGCGAATCGGAGCAGAAGGAAGGCGAGCGCGTCGTCTACAGCGAGCGTTATGCCGGCAAGTTCTCGCGCTCGATCCGCCTCGGTGCCGAGATCGATCTCGAGCGTGCCGAAGCCAAGTTCAACGACGGCGTGCTTGAGCTGACGTTGCCGCGCAAGAGTGTGGCTGCGAGGCAGCTGACCGTTCACTAGGCATCCCCGAGGCGCGTGCGAGCGAACGCACGCGCCTCCTTGTGACGGCCGGGAGCTGGTCCCGGCCCACGGGCGAACGGAGCGATCCGCTCGCCCGTTTCTTTACGGTCGGATGGTCGTTTCGTCTGACCCGGGTCGGTACAATCCGCGCTTCCCAACGCCACACTGCCTCCAGCACGCATGTCGATCGATTCGCGCGCCGCGCAACTCAAAGCACAAACCCTGGCCGAGGCGATGCCGTACATCCGGCGGTTCCACGGCAAGACCATCGTGGTGAAGTACGGCGGCAACGCGATGACCGACGAAAGCCTCAAGCGCAGCTTCGCGCAGGATGTGGTGCTGCTCAGGCTCGTCGGCATGAACCCGGTCGTGGTGCACGGTGGCGGGCCACAAATCGAAAGCCTGCTCGGGCGACTGGGCAAGAAGGGCGTGTTCGTCCAAGGCATGCGCGTGACCGACGACGAGACCATGGACGTGGTCGAGATGGTCCTCGGTGGTCAGGTCAACAAGGAAGTGGTCACACTGATCAATCAGGCCGGTGGCCGCGCAGTGGGCCTGACCGGACAGGATGGCGCGTTCATCCGCGCGCGCAAGATGCTGGTCGCCTCCAGCGACAAGCCGAACGAGATGCTCGATATCGGCCAGGTCGGCGAGATCGAAGCGATCGATCCACGCGTGATCGATGCGCTAGAGGACCGTGGCTTCATCCCAGTGGTGGCGCCGATTGGCGTGGGTGAGAACGGCGAGTCGTTCAACATCAACGCCGATCTGGTGGCCGGCAAGCTGGCGAGCGTGCTGCAGGCGGAGAAACTGGTGGTGCTCACCAACACCGCGGGCGTGCTCGACAAGGCGGGCAAGCTGATCACGGGCATCTCGCCGCGCGAGATCGACGCCCTGTTCGCCGATGGCACGATTCACGGCGGGATGCTGCCCAAGATCAACTCGGCGCTCGATGCTGCGCGGAGTGGCGTCAAGAGCGTGCACATCATCGACGGACGCGTCGATCATGCGTTGCTGCTCGAGATCCTGACCGATCAGGGTGTGGGCACGCTGATCCGCAATGCCTGAGGCTCAGGCCAACCGCTCGCCAACGGGCGACCAGATGCCTTCCAGAAACCCTTGCGCGGAGCTGTAGAGCGTCAGCGTGCGTCGACGCGGGACAGGCGCGAACGAAAGATGCACCCATCGGCCGAATTCGAGGATGAGCTGATCGAACACGACCGGCGAGCGGCAGATCGCCACGGCAACGCCGATCGGCTCGCCGAACGCCGGCGCGCAGAAGTCCGCGGCGAGCCCCAGTGTGTGCTGCGAGGCAGGAACGCCGCCGACCCGACGATTCAGCGCCGGGCAGCGATAACCGCTGGAGATGTCCAGCGGTTGGCCGAGCAGTTCATGAACCTCGTCCAGCCCCAGAGCGAGTCGCCGCAGGTTCGGAAGGAGTTCGGCCGGTGGCGTGTTGTCGATACCCTCGGCTTGCGCCGTCTCGGAGCGACAAAGCTCGGCCAAGCTGAAGTGGCGCGACAGGCGCGAAGGGGCGGGCGGACGTGCTGCGTGGCTCACGCGCCAATTTTAGATGCGAGCGTGGCGGCGGATGGCATCAATCAAGCGTACCGCGGCACGCTCGGTCGGCGATGAGCAAGGTCTTCATGCGTCCCCTGACCTGGGTGTTCGATCTCGACAATACGCTGCACGACACGCGTCCCCACGTGATGCCGCACATCGATCGCGCTATGACGCGCTACGTGGCGCGGCAGCTCGACTTGGACGACGCTGCCGCCAACGCTTTGCGTGCGCGCTACGTACGGACGCACGGCGCCACACTGCGCGGCTTGATGCATCACCATGGCACCGATCCGCGCCACTTCCTCTGGCATACGCACCAGTTCGACGATCTGGGCGCGATGCTTCGGTGGGAGCCCGGATTGCGCCGCACGCTGGGCCGGTTACCTGGCCGGCGCATTGTGTACTCCAACGCGCCGCTGTTCTACATCGAGCGCGTGCTGGAGCACCTTGGCATCGCCACGATGTTTCAGGCCGTCTACAGCATCGAGTCGGTCGGCTTTCACGCCAAGCCGGCGATCAGCGGTTTTCGCGCCGTTCTCAGCGTTGAACGGCTGCAACCAGCGCGCTCGATCATGGTCGAGGACTCGATCGACAACCTGCGCACGGCGAAGCGGCTGGGCATGCGCACGGTCTGGGTCGAGCGCGATGCGGCGACGCCGCGCCACGTCGACCTGAAGGTGCGAACGATCTCGCAGTTGGCGCGTCGAGTCGGGGCCTTCGGCGTGTAGCGAAGGTGCAGTACTCGTGGCGCCCGGCCGCTTGTCTTGAGCGAGCCGCTTCCCCGATCGGGGAAGCTAGCAAGCGCTCACATAGAGGCGCCGATTTCGGTAGAATCGCCCCCCCGCTAAGAATGAGTCCCGCGCATGGCCCCCCGATCCGGCGAACGCAAGCTCCAGATCCTGCAGACGCTCGCCGAAATGCTGCAAGACCCCAAGGGTGAGCGCATCACGACCGCCGCGCTGGCCGCCAAACTGCAGGTCTCCGAAGCAGCGCTTTATCGGCACTTCGCCAGCAAGGCGCAGATGTTCGAAGGTCTGATCGAATTCATCGAGCAGACCGTGTTCGGGCTGATCAACAAGATTCAGATCGAAGAGCAGGATCCCCACAAGCAGCTCAAGGCGATCCTGCCGATGCTCCTTGGCTTCGCCGAGAAGAATCCCGGGATGACACGCGTGCTCAACGGCGATGCCCTGGTGAACGAGGACGAGCGCTTGCAGGCCCGCATCAATCAATTGCACGACCGGCTGGAGTCCACGCTGAAGCAGTGCCTGCGGGTCGCCACGGCGACTGGAACGGCCACCGAGGAAGATCCGGCGGCGCGCGCCAATATCTTGCTTTGCTATGTGATCGGGCGCTGGCACCTGTTCGCGAAATCGGGTTTCAAGCGGCAACCGAGCGAACAGTGGGAGAAGCAGTGGCCGCACCTGCTTTGACGCTAATCGACCGCGCGGCATACCTCGCAAGCTGAATCGCGTCGCACCCGGATCGTCTCCCACGACATGCTGCGCGCGTCGATGAGCAGCAAGCGCCCGACCACCGGTTCGCCCGCTCCGGCGATGAGCTTGAGCGTTTCCGCCGCCTGCATCGTGCCGACGATTCCCGTGACCGGTGCGAACACGCCCATCACCGCACATCGAATGTCTTCGGGCGGATGCGCTTCGGGAAACACGCAGGCGTAGCACGGACTATCGCTGCGACGGGAGTCGAACACGCTCAGCTGCCCGTCGAACTGCACCCCGGCGCCTGACACGAGCGGGCGCCGGTGTTGCACGCATGCGCGATTGATGGCGTGGCGCGTGGTGAAGTTGTCGGTGCAATCGAGCACTACGTCTGCCCGCGCGACCTGTTCGTTGAGGAGCGCGCCCTCGAGTCGCGCCGCGAGCGCCACCACCTGGATGTGCGGATTCAGACGCAGCAGCGCCTCACGCCCTGATTCCACTTTGGCTCGGCCGACCGAGGCGGTGGCATGCATGATCTGGCGCTGCAGGTTCGTCAGATCGACGGTATCGGCGTCGGCCAGCGTGATCACGCCCACGCCAGCGGCAGCAAGATAAAGCGCGGCCGGCGAGCCCAGACCACCGGCTCCGACGATCAATACCCGAGCCGCGGCGATGCGCTCCTGCCCTTCGATGCCGATTTCGGGCAGCAGCACGTGGCGCGAGTAGCGAAGCAGCAGCTGGTCGTCCATGCGCGCGAGCATGGCGCAAAAAAGCCGGGCATGCGAGCCCGGCTTGTCTGCTTGCGATGCACCGCCGTGTCACGCAGACACGGCGGCAAGCACGTGCCGCTCAGTTCTTTTCGGCCATCTTCGCGGCGACCGGCTGACCCTTAAGATGGTTGATCGCCTGTTTGAGTTGAAAGTCGTCAGCCGATCCGAACTCCACCGGTTTGCGATCGGCCGCGGGGGCCGACGGTGCCGCGGGTTTCGGCGTGGCGGGCTTGCCTTCGTCCTTCTTCTCAGCCGCCTTGTCGCTCTCGAGATGCTTGAGCAGATCGGCCTCGCGCACGCGCCCGGTCTGCGGCTGATCAGGATCTTCGACGACGAAATCGGGCTCGATGCCCTTGGCCTGGATCGATCGACCACTGGGCGTGAAGTAGCGCGCGGTGGTGAGCTTGATCGCGGTGTTGTTGCCCAGCGGCATGATCGTTTGCACTGAGCCTTTGCCGAACGTCTGCGTGCCCATGATGGTGGCGCGCTTGTGGTCCTGCAGCGCGCCGGCGACGATTTCGGAGGCGGACGCGGAACCACCGTTCACTAGTACGACCATCGGCACCGTCTTCACGCCGGCGGGCAGGTTGCGCAGGAAGTCCTCGCCGCGCGCTCGCACGTAGTCTTCGGGCGATGCGACGTATTTGCGCTTGGCATCCTCATTGCGGCCATCGGTCGAAACCACCAGAGACTTGGTCGGCAGGAACGCCGCCGAGATGCCCACGGCACCGTTCAGCAAGCCTCCTGGATCATTGCGCAGATCGAGCACCAGCCCTTTGAGCTGCCCTTCCTTGTACAGGCGATTCAGGTGGCGCACCAAGTCTTCGCTTGTTTGCTCCTGGAACTGCGAGATGCGCACGTAGCCGAACCCTGGTTCGATGGTCTTCGACTTCACGCTTTGCACCTGAATCTCTTCGCGCACCAGCGTGACGACGATTGGCTTGGTCTCACCCTTGCGGCTGATGGTGAGCGTGATGCTGGTCTTGGGACGGCCGCGCATGCGCTTGACCGCGTCGTTCAGCGACATGCCCTTCACCGACGTGTCGTCCAGCTTGATGATCAGATCGCCGGGCTTGATGCCCGCACGATGGGCCGGGGTGTCCTCGATCGGCGAGACGACTTTGACGAAGCCGTCTTCCATGCCGACCTCGATGCCAAGACCGCCGAAGCGGCCCTGCGTGCCCACCTGGAGCTCCTTGAAGGCTTCCTGATCGAGGTAAGCCGAGTGCGGGTCGAGTCCGGTCAGCATGCCGTTTATGGCCTCGCTGATCAGGCGCTTGTCTTCGACCTGCTCCACGTAGTTGGATTTGATCGCGCCGAATACCTCGGCGAAGTTGCGCAGATCGTCCACCGGCAGTGGCAGCCGGCCCGACTCGCGCTGTGCGATCGCCGAGAAATTCAGGCTCAACAACACGCCGGCGAGCACACCGACCATCACCAGACTGACCTGCTTGAGCTTGCTGCGCATGAAAGGTGCTCCAAAAAAGGTCTCGAACGGACCCAGACGTGAACAGACCCTGCCAATCGCTAGTTGTTCCGCATTGCCGCGTGGTTTGCCTACTATCGGGCGACCCAACCGAGCGGATCGATCGGACGGCCTTGATGCCGCAATTCAAAGTATAAGCCGGCCTCCTCGACGCCCCCGCTGCGACCTACCGTAGCGACCGCATCGCCTTGACGGACGGTGTCCCCGGCACGGCGCAGCACCGACTCGTTGTACCCATAGATGCTGAGGTACTCCTCGCCGTGGTCGACGATCAGGAGGTTGCCGAAGCCGCGCATCCACTCGGCGTACACCACGCGACCATTCGCTACGGCTCGCACTTCTTCGCCCTCAGCCGCACGGATGAAGACCCCTTTCCAGGTAGGCCCACCGTCGGCGCGGGAGCTGCCGAACCTTCCCACGATATCGCCGCGCACCGGTAGACGCAGACGGCCACGCAGCGACGAGAATACACCCCGGCTTTGCCCGGCTTCAGGAACTTTGTCATTTCGCTCCGGGGCGCGCGGCGCCGGGCCGGGCAAGGTGCGTTCGCGCAGCGCCCGGGCAAGCCGTTCGACCAGCTGGGTCAACCGCTGCTCGTTGGCGCGAAGCGTCTGCAGAGTACGTTGTTGCTCCTTCAGCTGTCCCGACAGATTCGCGTGCACCTTGCGCCACTCGGAGCGCTCGCGCTCCAGTTTCGCGCGCTGCTCGCGTGCCTGGGCTTCCAGCCGGTTCAACTCTTCGTTCTTGGTGCGTCCGTCCTGGGCCAATTGCTTGAGTTCATCGACATTCGAACGCAGCGTCAGGATCAGATCAGCGTGTGCTTTGGCGATATAGCTGTAGTAATGCAGGTCGCGGCTGATGGCCTGCGGATCCTCGCCCGAGAGCAGCAATCGAGGAAAGTCCTTATCGCCATGCACATGGCGCCAGTACAGGACCCGCTCCAGATCGCGCGATCGGCCATGTGCCTCGCCTTCGACCCGGCGCGCACGCTCGTCGATCGCGCGCAGTGCGGTACGCGCTTCACGCTGCGCGCTGTGCAACTCATGCAGCTTGCGGGTCGACTCGGAGATGGTCCGCTCGGTAGTGCGCAGCTGATCGGCCGCCTCGCCGCGACCCTGCTCGGTTTCGGCCATTTCGCGGCGCAATTTCTCGAGCCGCTCGCGCAGAGCTTTCAGATCCTGGTCGGGCGCGGGCGCAGTACTCGGTGTCGCGCCCTTCGGTTGCGCAGCCAACGGCGCCCCACTCCAGGACTGCGCGGCGAGCGCCGCGACGATCCATCCGAACGCCAGAATCAGGCGAAACAGTCGATGGACGCGGCAAGTGATCAAGCAGCCGCTTTGCCCTGATTGGCCACCGCCTTGACCGCTTCGGCGATGCGCTCGGGGTCGCCCAGGTAGTAGCTCTTGATCGGCCGCAACTCGCGGTCTAACTCGTACACCAGCGGCGTTCCGGTCGGAATGTTGAGCGCAACGATCTTGTCGTCGGCGATGTGGTCGAGATACTTCACCAGCGCGCGCAGCGAATTGCCATGCGCGGCGACCACCACGCTCTTGCCGGCGCGTACTTGCGGGGCGATGGTGTCGGTCCAGTACGGCACGACTCGAGCGACCGTGTCTTTCAGGCACTCGGTCGGGGGGAAGGTGGCCGCGTTCAACTCGTGGTAGCGGGGATCGCTGAGCGCGGTTTGCACGTCGGCGGACTTGAGCGCGGGTGGTGGAACATCGTAGCTGCGCCGCCAGACCAGAATCTGTTCTTCACCGAACTGCTTGGCCATGTCCGCCTTGTTCAGCCCCTGCAAGCCGCCGTAGTGCCGCTCGTTCAGCCGCCAGGTGTGGTGAACCGGGATCCACATCCGATCCATCTCCTCCAGACTCAGCCACAGCGTCTTGATCGCGCGCTTGAGCAGCGAGGTGTAGGCGACATCGAACTGGAAGCCCTGTGCCTTGAGCAGCCGACCGGCCTCGCGCGCCTGCTGCTCGCCGGCTTCGGTGAGCCCCACGTCGATCCAGCCGGTGAAGCGGTTCTCGCGGTTCCAGACACTTTCGCCGTGGCGAATGAGTACGAGCTTGTACACGGGCATTTCCCTATGGCGGTGGTTCGGTTCGGGCGCGAAATTCTATAATGCGCGGCTGCTCCCGCTTTGCCTCCGGACGCGGCAAACCGGTCCGTTCACCGGCGAAAATCCGCGAAATCCGCCGACCCGGATGCCTCGGATTGACTGCGCAGGTAACATCCGCGCGGCCCGAGCACCGCGCCAATGCAGGACTGGGCCGCCGTCACTTGCCCGATTTGAACCTTGAACCGCCACGAAGACATCTTCCAGCTCATCGGCCGCCAGGAGCAGATCGAGCAGGCTGCGCGCGCCATGAAAGCCATCGCCCATCCGTTACGCCTGAAGATCCTGTGCTTGCTGGGCGAACAGGAAGTCAGCGTGCAGGAAATCGTCGAAGCAGTGGGTACGTCGCAGTCGAATATTTCGCAGCACCTGGCGATTCTGCGCTCCAAGGGTGTGCTGGCAACGCGCAAGGAGGCCAACCGGGTTTTCTACAGGGTCGCCGATCAGCGCACGCTGGATCTGGTGCTGATGATGCGCGAGGTTTTTTGCGGCATCGCCTCGCATCGGCCGAGCAGTGTCGGATGAAGTTCCACCGGTGGCGCTGATCGCAACTCCGAACGCAACTCCGAACTCCCGTTCCAATCGCTTGCAACCAACGGCCGCAGCGCTGCGCGCAAGCCCTCGATCCTCGCATCCATGACGCTCAAGTTCATCACCGACAACATCTTCCTGATTGCGATTGCGTTCATCAGCGGCGCAATGCTGGTCTGGCCGCTGGTACGACGTGGCACCGGCGGACCGTGGGTCAACACCGTCGAGGCGACCATGCTCATCAACAAGCAGGATGCGCTGGTGCTCGACGTGCGCGAGCAGAAGGATTTCGACGCGGGCCACGTCCTGAACGCGCGCAACGTGCCGCTCTCGCAGCTCACCGAGCGCATCGGCGAGCTCGCCAAGTTCAAGGACAAGCCGGTGATCGTTCACTGCGCAACTGGGCAAAAGTCCGGCGGCGCGCTTGCGATCCTCAAGCAGCAGGGCTTCAATAACGTGATCAACCTCAATGGCGGTTACGCGGCCTGGAAGCAGGCCGGCCTGCCGGTGGAGAAGTAGCGCGATGCCCAAGATCCGGATGTACGCAACCGACGTATGCCCTTACTGCAAACGCGCCGAGGCGCTGCTGCGCAAGAAGGGTGTGACGCAGATCGACAAGATCCGGATCGATCTGCAGCCCGAGCTGAAAGACCAGATGATCGCCGAGACCGGGCGACGCACCGTGCCGCAGATCTTCATCGGCGATCGCCATGTCGGCGGCTGCGACGATCTGCACGCGCTCGATGCGGCGGGCGGGCTCGATCCGTTGCTGGCCGCCTGAGTGAGGTCGGCCCCGACGGCGCGAATCGCAGCACGGTGCGGGTTCGGAACCTGGTCGGGCAAATCGAATTGGTATTGCGCGGCTGATGTGCGGCGCGCCGCTCCGACGGGCACGCGGTCGGTTTCCGAGTCTGCTGCCGTGGTGCACGACCGAGCCGGCGATCGCAGCCCAATCCACTCTACGGCGCAACCCCGTTTCGATCGCCCCATTTTCCCCGCGTCGCTATGCGCGACCGGTCACGCCGATTTTCATCATCGCCCCATCACCACTTCGAGGAACGCATGAGCGACCAACCCCAGCAACCCGCGCAGATGCTCACGATCGAGAAGATCTACGTCAAGGACTGCTCGATCGAAGTTCCCGGGGCGCCTCAGGTGTTCTTCGAGAACCTCGAACCGCAGATCGAGGTGCAACTGCAAACCGCTACGGCCGGCGTGGGCGAGGCGTTGTTCGAGTGCGTGCTGACCATCACCGTCACGGCCAAGGCCGCCGAACGCACGCTGTTCCTGGTCGAGGCGGCGCAGTCGGGCATCTTTCAGATCCGCGGCTTCGAGCAGCAGGAACTCGACGTGATCCTGGGCATCGGCTGTCCGACGTCGCTCTTTCCTTATGCGCGTGAGACGATAGCGAGTCTCGTCAACCGCGCAGGGTTTCCGCCGATCAACCTGGCTCCGATCAGCTTCGAGGCTCTCTATGCACAACGACTACAACAGCAGCAGGGCGCGCCTGGAACCGTTCCGCAATAACGTCTGGCTCGCCTTCGCCCGCCTGGGTTGCTTGGCGAGTGCGATGGCAATTGCACTGGCGCCCGGCGTGGTGCTGGCGCAGGCGATCGAGTATCGGGCGATCGCCTCCAACGGCACGGTCATGTACGACGGGCCATCGGACCGTGCCCGCAAGCTGTTCGTCGCCACGGCGAACTATCCGGTCGAGATCATTCAGCGCGAAGGATCGTGGGCCCGCGTGCGGGACTTCGCCGGCGATCTGGTGTGGGTCGAAACCAAGGCACTCAGCGACAAACGCATGCTGATCGTGCTGCCTGCTTCGATCGACGTGCGTCAGAAACCCGATGACGGTGCGCCGGTGGCCTTCCAGGCGCGACAGGGCGTGGTGCTCGATTTCGTCGATGCGGGTGCGCCGGGCTGGTTGCGGGTGCGCCACAGTGATGGTGCGACCGGATTCGTCCGTCCGCGCGAGGTCTGGGGCTACTAGCCGCGCGGCGTTGCCCTGGCTGCAAGCATGCGAATCGGCATCGTCGGCGCGGGTGCGTGGGGAACGGCGCTGGCCATTACAGCCGGCGCGCAACATGAGGTCCGACTTTGGGCCCGCTCCGTGACGCAGCTCGAGCACCTGCGCGCCCAACGATCTTCGGACTATCTACCAGGATGTGTGCTGCCGGCGGCAGTGCATGTGGACGATTCGCTCGAAACGTTGCGCGCAACCAGCGAGCTGTTGATCATCGCCACGCCCACCGCAGCGCTCCGCCCGACGCTTGCGCAGCTCGTTGCGTGCGGGTCACCACCGCCGATCGTATGGGCGTGCAAGGGCTTCGAACAGGAAACGGGCGCGTTGCCGCATCAGATCTTCGAGGAGATCATCGGCGATCGCATTCCGGCCGGTGTGCTTTCCGGTCCGAGCTTCGCGCTCGAGGTCGCGCGTGGCCAGCCGACCGCCGTCACGCTCGCATCGCGCGACGCTGCATTCGCCGAGGCGACCGCGCGTGCGCTGCATCTGCCGCGATTCCGCGTGTACTTCAGCACTGACGTTGTTGGTGTCGAGGTCGGTGGCGCGGTGAAGAACGTCATGGCAATCGCCACCGGCATCGCAGATGGACTGCAACTGGGATTGAACGCGCGCGCCGGTCTGATCACGCGCGGCCTGGCTGAATTGACGCGCTTGGGCGTGGCGCTCGGTGGGCGCCCCGCCACCCTGATGGGACTGGCCGGCGTCGGCGATCTGGTGCTCACCTGCACCGGCGATCTTTCGCGCAATCGTCGGGTCGGCCTGGAACTGGCGCAGGGGAAGACGTTGCAGCAAGTGTTGAGCGGACTCGGCCATGTCGCCGAGGGTGTGCACACGGCTCGGGCGGTGCGCGCCGTGGCGCACAAGGTCGGCGTCGAGATGCCGATCAACGATGCGGTGTGCGCGGTGCTCGATGGCAACGCGACGCCGCGAGACGCCGTCGAACAACTGCTCGCGCGCGATCCGAAGGCGGAATGACCGCGCCGGCCGGCTAGGCCCCTGCGGCAAAGCCCAGCTGACGCCACGCCTCGTAGACCACGATCGCCACCGCGTTCGACAGGTTGAGGCTGCGACTATCGGCAACCATCGGCAGGCGCAGGCGCTGCTCCGTTGGAAACGCTTCAAGCACGCTTTGCGGCAGCCCACGCGTCTCGGGGCCGAACACGAACACATCGTTGAGCGCGAACGCGGCTTCGGTGTAACGCCTGACGCCGCGCGTCGATACGGCAAACAGCCGTCGGCCGCTCAGATGCGCGAGGCACGTTTCCCAATCGCGATGGACCGTGGCGTGTGCGATATCGCGATAGTCCAGCCCGGCGCGGGCGAGCTGGCGATCGTCGAGCGAAAAGCCAAGGGGCTCGATCAGATGCAGCCGCGTGCCGCTATTGGCCGTCAGCCGCAGCACGTTGCCGGTGTTGGGCGGAATCTCGGGCTGAAACAGAACGACGTCGAACATTGGTGCGGCCTGGGTCGCGTTGCGGATTCAAGGATTCAACAGTGCCCGTGCGATGATCCAGTTCTCCACTCGAATCGCACCGTGTGCCTTCAGGGTGCGCGCGAGTTCATCGAGGGTGGCGCCGGTGGTCATGACGTCGTCGACCACTGCGACGCGTCGCCCCATTACCGCGGCCGAAGCGCTGAACGCATTGCGCACGTTTCGCGCGCGCGCTTCGAGCGGGAGGTCCGCCTGAACCGTTGTGGGCTTGATGCGGGTCGCAGCGAACGCGTCGACGCGTACACCGAGGCGCGGCGCGATTCGGCGCGCCATCTCATGGGCCTGATTGAAGCCGCGATCGCGCAGCTTGTCGGCGTGCAACGGCATCGGGATCACGAGATCGACTTCGTCGGCTGCACCGATGGCCGCACTGAGCATGTCGGTGAACAGCGCGGCGTAGGCGAGCATTGCGTGGTACTTGTACGCGAGCATCAGTCGATCGAGTGGAAACGCGTACGAGGTCGCGGCGATGGTCCGATCGAAGTGGGGCGGTTGGCTGATACACGCCCCGCACAAATTGCCGCCAGGGCTTGGTAGCGCGCAACGCGGACAGCAGGGAGCCAGCCTCGTCAGCAAAGGGGTGCACGCCGCGCAGATCAGGCCATCATCGGTCGGCGCCGCGCATACCGCGCAGTCTTGCGGGAGCAGCGCCCGCAAGGTCGTGCGCGCGAACCGCGCCAGTCGCTGCTTCGAGTCGATGCTCATGGGTGACGAAGCACGGATGACCAAGCGATGGATGATGGTGTCGTCGTTGCCGGGCCGCGTAGAGCGAGCCTATCAGCGCGATTGCGCCGCGAGTCGCGATGCTAGACTCGAATGCATGCCGGGTCTGTCATCGCACGGTGAATGATCGCCGGTGATCCGATCGCTTTACTCGGCAGCGTTGAATCCAGACAGCGGATCGTTGAACTAGGGAGCTCGCTCCCTGGTAACTCCCTGAAAATTTGCGACCTTCGCATTCCGCAGCCAAGGGATGTGGAGGCTCCCTGGGCCTTGTGCATGGTGCTCCAAACCGCCGGGCAGCTCGCGCGCGGACTTGTGTCCAGCGTGGCATTGGTCGAGGCAGCATTGGCGCGCGCCGAAGATCGTCGGGGCGAGGGCGCTCGCGTATTCACCCGGCTCTATCGCGACAGTGCAATTGCAGCGGCCCACGAGTCCGATCGGCTTCGATCGTGCGGCGTCGTGCGCTCGACCCTGGAAGGCATTCCGGTATCGATCAAAGACCTGTTCGACGTGCGCGGCGACATCACGCTGGCGGGCTCCAAAGTCCTGCGGCGAACCCCTGCTGCAACTTCGGACGCACCGGTCGTTGCCCGTCTACGCGCTGCCGGCGCGATCATCGTCGGCCGTACCAACATGACCGAGTTCGCGTTCTCAGGTGTGGGGTTGAATCCGCACTACGGTACGCCGCGCAACCCATTCGATCGCGCCACCGGGCGTATTCCCGGGGGCTCATCCTCGGGCGCAGCCGTCTCGGTCAGCGATCAGATGGCGCTGCTTGGCATTGGCACCGACACGGGGGGATCGGTGCGCATCCCCGCTGCGCTTTGCGGTCTGGTCGGCTTCAAACCGAGCGCGGATCGCATCCCGCGCTCGGGCATGGTGCCCTTGTCGAGCACGCTTGATTCGGTCGGGCCGATCGCCCATTCGGTTGCATGCTGCGCAATCGCCGACGCGGTCATGGCAGGCGAACAGCCGGTGGTTCCGCCCGCGTTGCCGATCACCGGAGTGCGTCTGGGCGTGGTGCGCGATTACGTTTGCGGCGGACTCGATCACACGGTCGAGCAAGCCTTCGAGCGTGCGCTAAAAGCGCTGGCCTGCGCCGGCGCGGTGATGCGCGAGGTGTCGTTCCCGGAACTGGAGCGAGTGCAGCGGATCAATCTGTCCGGCGGGTTCGCGGGGCCGGAGGCTTTCGCGTGGCACCGCCTGCTGCTTGACCAGTTCGGGCACGAGTACGATCCGCGTGTGGCCGTCCGCATACGTTTCGCGCAATCG
>CADECO010000023.1:29587-34990 GCA_902825905.1 uncultured beta proteobacterium | reverse complement strand
CCGTCGTAGAACGCGATCACGCGCTGCGCATGGCGGGCGACGATATCCATGTCGTGCTCGACGAACAGCACCGTGACCTTGCTCGCACTGAGCGCGCGCATCAGCGTGGCCATGACGGAAAATTTCTCTTCGGCGCTGATCGCGCTGGTGGGTTCGTCGAGCAGGATCAGTCGCGGATGGCTCACGGTAGCCATGGCCACGTCGAGCACCTTGCGCACGCCCTGCGGCAGGCTCTTGGCTTCGGTGTCGGCGTAGGCCTGCAGATCGAAGCGGGCGAGCGCGGCGTCGGCCTGGTCGATCATCTCGGCGCGACGGAGCCGTTTCGTGACCGAAATGCCGCCCGGCGCAGCGATGCCCAGCGCGACGAGCAGGTTCTCCCGAGCGGTAAGCGTGCCGAACAGCTGCGGGATCTGGAAGCTGCGTCCCAGGCCGCGCCGCACGATGTCGCGCGGCTGCAGCTGTGTCACGTCGTGGCCTTCGAAATGGACGGTGCCGGCACTGGGTTTGAGATAGCCGGTGACCATGTTGATGAACGTCGTCTTGCCCGCGCCGTTGGGGCCGATCACGCCGACGATCTCGCCGGGCTGCATGACGACGTTGATGTTGTGCGCGGCCACCACCGCACCGAAGGTCTTTTCCAGTCCGCGCGCTTCGAGGATCGGCGTCATCGCGGCGCGCTCACACCGTCTTCTTGCGTTGCACGAGCGACCACAGTCCGCCCGCCAGGAACAGGATCACCACCAGCAGCACCACGCCGATCATCATCTGCCAGAAGTGCGGCGCGTATTGGATCGCCAGCGTTGCCACGCTCTCGAACACGAACGCGCCGAGCAACGGTGCGAGCACGCTGCCGGTGCCGCCGAGAATCGCGGTGAAGACCAGCTCGCCGGAGGTGGTCCAGTACGTCATCTCCGGCGATACGTGTCCGACCGAGAGCGCCGCCAGTCCGCCGCCCAGACCGGCCAGCGCGCCCGCCAGCGTGAACTTGATGTGGATCGCGCGGCGCACCGAAGTGCCCAGGTACTCGACGCGGATCTCGTTGTCGCGGATCGCCTCGGCCAGTGCCCCCATCGGCGAGCGCAGGAAGATGTGGATCAGCGCGGCCGAGCCCAGGCTCAGCAGCACCGCCAGGGCGAACAGCAGTCGCCGCGCGGTGGCCACGTCGACCTTGTTGCCGAAGAACGTCGGCGTGGTCACGGTGAAACCGTCGGTACCGCCCAGTTCGGCGTTCTTAACAAGCACGCCGTACAGGATCATCGAGAACGACAGCGACAGCATGGCGAAGAAGATCTCGCGATAACGCGACATGATGAAGCCGAGCGCGAACGCGAGCAGCCCGCACACCAGCAGGCTCAGCGACACCAGCAGCAGGGCATCCTGAATGCCCGCTATGCGCACCAGCAACGCAGTGGTGTAGGCGCCGGCACCGTAGAACAGCGCCTGGCCGAACGGCACCAGCGCGGCACGCATCAGCACGATGAGGCCGATGATGACGATCGACTTCGCCAGCGCCAGGGTGGCGAATGAGACGGTCCAGCTCGGGGCGAGCCACGCGGCCGCAAGACCGATGACGGCGAGCACCGCCAGCGCGAGGAGGGTTCGATCGGAATGCATCAGATTTTGCGTGCGCCGGCCGGAGCGAACAGGCCGAACGGCCGGAACGCCAGAACGGCAGCCATGACCGCGTAGATGACGAACAGCTCGAGATTGGGTGCGAGATGAACCGCCATTGCGCGGGCCACGCCGACGATGAGCGCGCCGATGAGCGCGCCGCCGACGCTGCCCATGCCGCCGATCACCACCACCGCAAACGCGAGCACGATCACTTCGACGCCGATGCCGGGCGAGACGGAGATCACTGGTGCGGTGAGCGCGCCGCCGAGCGCACCGAGAATGCCGCCGATGATGAAAGTGATGGTGAACATCTTGTTGACGTTGACGCCGAACGCCTGCGCCATCTCGCGATCGTGGATCACCGCCCGCAGCAACCGGCCAAGGCGCGTGCGATTGAGCCCCCACCAGAACAGCAAACCCACCACGATCGCCACCGCGATCAGGAACAGGTCGTAGTTGGAGATGGTGAGTTCGCCCAGCGACGAGATGCCCAACAGCTCACGCGGCTGCGGCGCGAGAAACGCGCCGGTGCCCCAACTCAGGCGTACCGCGTCTTCCAGAATCAGGAACACCGCATAGGTGGCGAGCGCCCCGACCACTTCGTCGCGGCCGTAGATGTAGCGCAGGATGAAACGCTCCAGCACGAAACCGACGATCAGGCCCGAGAGCAGTGCAGCGACCACCATCATCAGGTACGCACCGACCGGCGCCAGTCCCTGGGCGAACCACAGCCCGACCAGCGATGCGGTGGCGTACGCGCCGATCGAATAGAACTGCCCGTGCGCCACGTTCAGGATCTTCATCACGCCGAACACCAGCGTGAGGCCGACTGCGACGATGAACAGCCACGCGGCGTAGACGAAGCCGTCGAGGATGATGGTGGCGGCAAGCTGCATCGAGACGATATCCGGACGAGGGGCTCAGCCCCTCGAGACTCCCTGACTACGACGACGGCTACGAACTGGGCTTGCTGTTCGTGGCGCGAACGCGCACTACTGGCACTTCGCTCCCTTCATACCGCCTTTGAGCCAGGAGATGCTGTCGACCCCGTCGGGCGGGTTGACGCATTCGGCCGGATAGCGCACCACGTCGACCAACTTGCCGGTCTTGGTGGCAGGGTCGTACTGATAGGTGCCGATCGCCGTCTCGGTGACCGCCTGATGGCCCTTGGACAACGCCATGCGCACCGTCAAGCCGGGCGCTTCGAACTCCAGGCCCTCGAATGCCTTGATGATCTGGTCTTGTGTCGGACGCTTGCCCGCGGCCTTCATCGCCTTGTCGGCCGCGGCTTTCAGCCCGAACAGCCCGTTGGCCATGTGGTACGCGGCATAGATCGGCGGCACCCCGGCCTTGGCACGGTACTGCACCTGGAACCAGCGGTTGAGCTCGTTGTCGCGGGCGAACACGCCGTACGGTCCGCGCGCACCCATGATCGTGCCGTTGGGAATCTTGTCGGCCATGCGGAACATGATCTGCTCGCCGGCGGTGTGGAGCACCTTCGATTTCTTCTCCAACTGGCGCCCGCTCGCCTGCACGATGAAGCTCTCCAGATCGCCGCCCCACAGGCTGGTGTGCACGACGTCGGCGTTGGACAGCAACAGCGCCGAGATCTCGGAGTTGAACTGCCCGGCCATCAGCTTGGGCCACTGCTCGGTGGTGACCTTCGAGCCGGGTCGCAGCGCCTGCATCGCCAAAGTGAAGTCGCGCCAGGAGTCCTGCCCCCAGGCGTAGTTCTGATTGATACCGGCGTAGCTCTTCAGATTGGGGGTGCGCTGCAGGATGTACCGCGCGGCTGCAACGTTATCCATCACCGCATGCGCGGCGGTGCGAAACACGAATTGTTTGGGGCTCTCTTCGAAGATGCGCGGCGTGCCGCAGTCGAAGAACACGGTGAGTTTCTTCAGCTCTTCGGCTACCGGCGCCACGCCCAGGCAGTTGCCCGACGAGACATAGCCGACCACCGCATCGACGTTGCGACGCTCGACCAGGTTGCGATATTCCTGCACCACCTGCGTGGCCGGGCCCGCTTCGTCGACCAGGATCATCTCGACCTGCGCCCCGCCGATGCCCTTGCTGTTATAGGGCGCCGGCAGCGAGCCCGCGTTGATGGCCTCGATGATGATCTGCGCGGCGTCGCGCGCCGGAATGCCGAACGGTCCTGCGCCCGGGCCGGTGATGAAGGTGACGATGCCCACTCGCATCGTTTCCTGCGCCAGCGCCCCGCCGGCCATCGCACACAGCGCACCGGCAAGCAGCGCGTGTCTGAACGTGATTCGCATGCTGTGTCTCCTCAATTGAAACCGGGACTCGGGTCCGGCCGGGCGCGACTATACGTCAACTCCCCCACCGGTCAACTCGCCCACCACACCCGTTAGACGCCATCGCCCGCGTCGACGGTGACGATCGTGCCGCTCACGTACGAAGCCCGGTCCGAGGCTAGGAACACGACGACGTTGGCAACCTCCTCCGGGGTGGCCATGCGGCCGAACGGAAAGTGCGTCACCAGCTCGCGCCAGCGGTTTTCGTCACCGAACTTCTCGCGCGAGCGTGCCTTCCAGCGCACGACCTGACGGTCGGTTTCGGTCGCAGCCGGATTCACACCGACCACGCGCACGCCGTGCTTGGGGCCGTCGGCCCCCATGGCCTTGGTGAACGCCATCAGGCCGGCGTTGGCGAGCGACCCGGCGATGTAGCGCATCGACGGACGCTCGCCGCCGTTGCCGATGACGTTGACGATCACGCCGTTGCCGCGCTTGCACATCGCCGGATAGATGCCGCGCGACACGCCGATGAACCCGAAGATCTTCAAGTCGTACGCCGCACGCAGCGTCGCGTCGTCCAGTTCGGTGAGCGAACCTTGCGGAATCGCGCCGGCGTTGTTCACCAGGATATCGACGTCGGCGCACTGCGCCGCGACGCGCGCCGGCTCGCCCTGGCGGCCGAGATCGGCAGCGATCACCTGCACGTCGATCGGGTACTTCGCCTGCAACACGTGCTTGGCTCGCTCGAGGTTTTCCTCCGACTTGGAGGTGAGCGTGACGTTGCAGCCCTCGGCTGCGAACATCTGCGCGCACGCAAAGCCGATGCCGCGCGAGCCGCCGGTGATGAGCGCGCGTCTGCCGCGCAGATTCAGATCCATTCAGTGTCCTCCTGCTTGTTGATGTGAGCGCCCGGGGACGGTTCAGATCCCCAGCTCCTTGTTCGCTTCGCCGAGCCGAGGATAGCCGACCGCGCCTGGCGCTTTCCTGAACCCGGGTGCGATCGGCACCGGCGTCGCGACGATCTCGCGCCCTTCGAGCGCGACCTTGTGCGCGAACAGCCCGCGCGCGACGAACTGCGGCTCGCGCATCGCCTCCTCGACCGATTTCGCCACCGCGACACACACGTCCTTGCCGGCGAACGCCGCTTCCCACTCCGCGGCGGTGCGAGCGCGGATCTTCGCAGCGACGGCGGCTTTGGTCGCCTGCCAGTCGCGGTCGTCGTGAAACTGCGGCTCCAGCGCGATGACCGCGCAGAAGTTGTCCCAGAATTTCTGCTCGAGCGGCCCGCAGGCCAGGAACTTGTCGTCCTTGGTGCGATAGATCTGATAGCGCGGCGATCCGCCCGAGACCAGTTCGCCGCCGGGACGCGGCCATTGCCCGCTCACCTGACCGGCGCCGAGCGCCCAGTACATGAAGGTGAACATGCTGTCGGCCATCGATACATCGATATGGCAGCCGGTGCCGGTGCGCGCTCGATCGAGCAGCGCGAGCGAGAAGCCATCGGCGAGCTCCGCGATCTGTCGGTACG
>CADECO010000023.1:28427-29577 GCA_902825905.1 uncultured beta proteobacterium | reverse complement strand
CCCGCGTTGGCCACATAGTTGAGATCGTGCGCGGCCTCGTCACGGCGCGGGCCGTTCTGACCGTAGCCCGTGATGGAACAGTAGATCAGTCGCGGATTGATGGCCTTGAGCGCTTCGTAACCCAGCCCGAGCCGGTCCATGACGCCGGGGCGGAACTGCTCGACCAGCACGTCAGCGGATTCGAGCAGTGGCTTGAGTCGGTCCCGCGCATCGGGTGCCTTCAGATCGATCGCGATCGATCGTTTGCCGCGGTTGAGCATCGCGAAGTTGACCGCGTCGGGCCCGACCTTGGGGGGATAGTGGCGCATGTCTTCGCCCGAGCCGGGACGCTCGATCTTGATCACCTCGGCGCCGGCCTCGGCCAGCAGCAGCGTCGCCATTGGACCGGGCAGCAACGTGCTGAAGTCGAGCACCCGAATGCCAGTGAGAGGTTGCGTCATCGGAACAATCTCCAGGTACCAGTTTACGGACGACTCAGGTTTGCCTGCGCGGCTATCGAGGCGATCGCAGCTTCGCCACTCGCGCACGGCGCGCCGGCGCATAGGCCGGATCACCGGTCCATTCGTAAAGCGCCTGCGTGACGTCGAAGTGAGCGTCCAGCCCGGTTCGTTCGAGCAACGCATGGGGGCCTTCCGGATAGCCCAGGCCCAACTTCAAGGTGGCGTCCATGTCGTCGGCACTCGCCAGGCCGTCGTCGAGCCGGCGCAGCGCCGCGTTCAGATAAGGACGAACGAGGCGATTGACGATGCGACCCGGCACGTCATTGCACAGCGCCACTTTCAGCCCGGCCGCTTCGAAAATCGCTTTCGCCGCAGCGATCGCGGCGGGCGCCGAACGCGGCTGTTTCACCAGCTCGATCAGTTGCGTTGGTTCGCCCCGCCCCATCCGGAACCGCGCGAAGCCGAGCACGTTCGAGCCTTCGGTGCCACTCGCCTCGCCGCCGAATGTTTCGCCGGAATGCACGCCCAGACACTCCTCGCCCAGCTCGATCAGTACCGCCGGCGCCTGTGCATGCGAGTGTCCTTGCGCGAACGCCGCGCCGGCCTGCGCGCCAAGATAGATCACGGCTGCGCCCATGTCCGTCGCGTTGTCGAGCACCGCATGCGCCGAGGGGAACGACCGGCTCTCGCCGGCGCGAACGATCCGGTAG
>CADECO010000023.1:20041-28327 GCA_902825905.1 uncultured beta proteobacterium | reverse complement strand
AGTTCATCCGATCATCCCCCGAACATCGCGTCTTGCTTGTACTGGAAGAAGCCGCGCCCTGATTTGCGCCCGAGATGCTTGGCCGCGATCATGCGCCTGACCAGCGCCGGACAACTCGCGCGCGGCTCGTGCGTGAGGCCATGCATGGCCTCGCACAGCAGCAGCTGCGTGTCCATGCCGATGAGATCGAGCAGCTCCATCGGCCCCATCGCGTAACCCATGGCGGTCTTGATCGCCAGATCGATGTCGGCAGGTTCGGCTACACCCTGCTCCACCAGCCGGATCGCATCGTTGTTGAACGGGATCAGGAAGTAGTTGAGGATGAAGCCCGGGTTGTCCTTGGTGCGCACCGGCTTCTGGCCGATCGCCTCACAGAATCGCCACGCTGCATCGAACACCTCGGTCGTGGTGTTCAACCCGGGCGACATCTCCACCAGCTTCATGAGCTGCGCGGGCAGACAGAAATGCATGCCGACGAACCGGTCGTCGCGCCCGGCGCCGCCGGCGATCTCGGTGATCGAGATGGTCGAGGTGTTCGAAGCGAAGATCGTGTGCGGCGGGCACACCTTGTCGAGCGCCGCGAACAGGCCGTGCTTGATCCTGAGGTCCTCGAACACTGCCTCGATGACGATGTCGCACGCCGCAAGTTCCTCCAGCTGCGTGCACGGCACCAGATCGGCCGTGATTCGGTCGACCTGCGCCTGCGTGAGCTTGCCGCGCTCGACCGACTTGGCAAAGAACCCGGTCTGCTGCTTGCGCGCACGCGCTAGCTGCTCGGCGTTGGCATCGAACATGAAGGTGCGATAGCCCGCGCGCGCGGTGACGATCGCGATGCCGGCGCCCATCGTGCCGGCACCGGCAATACCGACGGTCTTGATCTCAGTCATGGTCACTCGTCGTAGATAATTCGCGCGCACTCGTGCTGGCTGTCGCGGTCGGCGCTCGCAGATCGAAACGCGTAAACACTACGCATCGCGAAACACCGCTTTGCGCTTCTCCAGGAACGCCGTCATCCCTTCTACCGCATCGGCGGTCTGGAATGCGATGGTCCCCAGATCGGCCTCGATTTTCAGGCCTTCGTGGATCGGGGTGTCATGCGCCCGCGTCACCGCTTCGCGCGCCATCGCCAGCACCGGCAGGCTGAAACCGGCGAACTCGCGCGCATACGCCTTGCCGGAAACGAGCGCATCGCCTTCGACGATGCGGTTCACCAGCCCGATGCGCAACGCCTCCTCGGCTGCCACGGTGCGGCCGGTCATGATCAGATCGAGCGCGCGGCCTTCGCCAACCAGCCGCGGCAGTCGTTGCGTGCCGCCGTAGCCCGGAATCAGGCCGAGCTTGATCTCGGGCAGACCGAGCTTCGCGTTCGGCGTGGCGATGCGCGCGGTGCAAGCCATTGCCAGCTCCAACCCGCCTCCGAACGCGTAGCCGTTGATGATCGCCACCGACGGCATCGGCAGGCGCTCGAGTCTGGCGAAGGTCTCCTGACCGCGCTCCAGTCCGCGCTTCTGCTCGGCGAGCGAGCGGCCCATGAGTTCGCGAATATCGGCGCCCGCACAGAACGCCTTGGCGCCGCTGCCAACAATAAGCAAGGCACGCGCATCGCTCGCGGCGACGCGCTCGATCAGTCCACCCAACTCGGCGATCAAGGCGAACGACAGCGCATTCAGCGCTTCGGGGCGATCGAGCGTGATGATCGCGAACTCTTCGTCGCGTGACAGTTGCATCGGCATGGGCGATGTCCTCGTGCTTGGTTCGTCGATTTTGTTCGGTTCGTCGTTCGTCGCAGTTCGCGTGTTGACAAGTGCAGTGGCGTGGCTGCGATCACGCGCAACAGAGGTAATGGCTCACGCTCGCCGCCGCGGCCAAGGACGCGCTACTTCTGATCGACCCAGCGCACCGGCGCCGGCGACACCTTGCCCGCCCTGACCCACTCGACCAGTTCGCGCTTGAGCACCTTGCCGCTCGCGGTCAGCGGAAACGCATCCATCTGCAAGTAGAACTCGGGCATGTCGTACTTCGACAGCCCTTCCTTTGCCAGGTGCGCAAGCACGGTCTGCGCATCGAGGTCGGCCGCATTCGTCGCGATGATCGCCAGGCACACCCGCTCGCCGAGACGCTCGTCGGCGACCGGAATCGCGGCGGCCACGCGGATCTCGGGGTGCCGCTTGGCCAGGTCCTCGATCCGGCTAGGGTAGATGTTGTGCCCGCGACGGATGATCATGTCTTTCTTGCGCCCGACGATCTCCAGATTGCCGTTCGCGTCGAACCGGCCCAGATCACCCGACATGAACCAGCCGTGCCGGTTGAACGAGCGCTCGGTGGCGGTCTGATTGTCGAAGTAGCCCAGCGTCAGCACCCCGCCGCGCCCGCCGATCTCGCCGATCTCGCCCGGTGCGACCTCGACGTCGCTGTGCTCCGCATGCCACAACTTCACCTCGTAGCCGAGGCAGGCCTTGCCGCAGGTGGTGGTGATGGCGTGCGCGTCGTCGTCGGGCAGCGTGTATTGGTGCGAGCCGTTCTCGGTCATGCCGTAGATGTTCTGCGGCTTGATGCCGATATCGAGGAAGGCCTTGGCCGTGGCCGGTGGAATCGTCGAGCCGGCCATGTAGAACGTTTTCACCGCGCCGAGCCGATTCAGCCCGCGCACGCGCAACTCGGCGAGAATATCGATCGCGTGCGTCGGCACACCCATCACGTAGGTGGCGCCGGTTTCGATGATCCAATCGAGCGGCTTGCGTCCGGCCGGCGGGTCGTTCACCACCATCTCGAACCCGGCGCTCAACATCTGCTCGATGCCTACCGTGGCGATGTGATGCGACAGCGGCGATAGCGAATAGAGAATCGTGCTCTGGTCGTGATGCCAATCGCGCACCATCGCGCGGCCATTGGCGAGCAGCGTGTTGTCGGAGTGCATCACGCCTTTGGGCCTGCCGGTGGTGCCGGAGGTGAACGCGAGATACACGATCTGATCAGGGTCGTCGCTCGCAGCAATTGCAGGCTGCACGCGCGCATCGGCTGACGGGAATGCGCGCGCTCCAGGCGCGCCCGCGCTCGACTGGTCCGGCGCAGCGAGCTGGTAGACGTACGACAGCGACTCCACTTCCGCACTGCGCGCGAACACATCGTCGGTTCTGGCGTCGGCGCCGTAACCGGCCTGCGCGAACAACACGCGCGCCGACAGGCGCTGCATCAACGTGATCACTTCGCCGACGGTGTAGTTCTGGTGCAGACTCGGATTGCAGACATAGCCGTTGCGCGAACAGGCCAGGAACACGACCACGTTCTCGACCCGGTTGGGCAGCCACACGCACACCCGGTCGCCGCGGCGCAGGCCCGACTCGTGCAACTGCGCGGCGAGTGCGTCGACCCAGCCCTTGAGCGCGATCCAGGTGAGGCGCCGGTGGGCATCGCGCAGGGCGAAGCGATCGGGTTGCGCCCGGGCGTAGTGCGACAGGCGCGCGTACATGGTGTCGCGCTGCCAGACCTTCGAGTCGTAGTAGTCGCGCGCGGCGCGCGGGCTGTGAAGCGTGAGCAGCGTGTTCATGGTTGCAGCGTTCGGGATCACTGAGCGGAGGGTCTCCCACCCCTCGTAGCGCCCATCGAGACATGGGGTCGCTGCATTGCCGGAGCTTGAGTTACGCAGCGGTTCTCGCGGAGAACGCGCTATTGTCGGTGCCTTTGCGAACGTTGTGAACCCGAGCACAGGAACCGCACGCATGAGCGCATTGCTTGCCATCTGGCATGACGTCGATCCGTCGGTGCGCGACGACTACACAGCCTGGTACGACGAAGAGCATTTTCCCGAACGATTGAGCGTGCCGGGGTTCTTGAACGGCCAGCGTTTCGAGGCGCTGGACGACGCCACGCGACCGACCCGGCTGGCTTTCTACGAGGTCGAGTCGCTTGCCGTGCTGGCCGGTGGCGAGTATCGACGGCGTCTGGAGCGCCCCACGCCGCGCACCACGCAGGTGATCAGCGGCTTTCGCAATTCGATCCGCGGCGCCTGCACGGTGCTCGTCGATCGCAGTGCTGCTCATGGCGTGCACGGTACACAAGGTACACGCGGTACACGCGGTACACGCGGTACACACGGTACCTATTGCGCAACGATCGAATTGCGTGCCGACGCCTCGCACGACCTATTGGATCGCGCCATCACGGCCCTGTGCGAATCGCCGGGCGTTGTGCGCGCACGCGTGATCGAAGGCGACCCCGCCGCGACCGGCCCGATGACAGCCGAGCAACGGCTGCGCGGTGCGCCCGATGACGCCGTTGGACGCGTCGCCATCATCGAGACGGACAATGAACAAGCGCTGCAGCAGCTGGACGCGCTGACGGCGATCGCATTGACACCGGCACGGCGCTACCGCCGGCTGCGCTTTGCCGAAGCGGCGCAGTATCAAGCGAAGGCGGAGCGCTGATCCCGCGAGATCGACCCGGCGCTCGCCATGTCGTTGCGTGCCTATCTTCTTGCGCTCGGCGCAATCGCGTTGTGGGGAACGCTGGCGTGGCTGTCGGTCGCGCTCAAGCAGATTCCGCCGTTTCTTCTGCTCGGCATCGCACTGGCCATCGGCGCGTTGCCGGGCTTGCCGTTCGTGCGGCAATGGCGCGTGCCGCCGTCGACGCTTGCGCTGGGCATCTTCGGCCTGTTCGGCTTTCACCTGCTGCTGTTCCTCGCGTTGCGCTGGGCGCCGCCGGTGGAAGCGAACCTGGTCAATTACCTGTGGCCGCTGTTGATCGTGCTGCTCAGCCCGACGCTGCTGCCCGGCACGCGCCTGCTGCCGCAGCACGGCATCGCCGCTGCAATGGGATTCATCGGCGCGGCGCTGTTGATCGCCGGCAGCATCGACATGAATGCCACGCGCAGCATGTTCGGCTTCATCGCCGCGTTCGGCTCGGCGCTGATCTGGTCGATCTACTCGCTGCTCACCAAGCGGGTCGCGCCGTTCGCGACCGGCGCGGTCGGTGCGTTCTGCCTGGCATCGAGCTCGCTCGCTTTCGCATGCCATGCGCTGTGGGAATCGCGATACCTCCCAGAGGCGAGCGACTGGATGCTGCTGGGCGCGATCGGCCTGGGTCCGATGGGCGCTGCCTTTTTTCTGTGGGATCGCGCGTTGAAGGAGGGTGATCCGCGCATCATCGGCACACTCGCCTACCTGACGCCGCTGATCTCGACCGCGCTGTTACTGCTCGCGGGGCACGGCGTCTGGTCATGGCGGTTCGCACTGGCGACCGTTCTGATCGTCGGCGGCGCGTTGTTGGCGAGCCGCGCGGTCAGCGCGTCGCCCGCTGCGACAGCCACTGCGGCTCGACGTTCTGAACGTCGCTGAGCGCTTCGACCCGCTCGATGTCGCGCAACGCCTGCGCCCGATCGCCGCTCGCCGCTTCGAGCCACGCGCAGTGTGGCGCGTAGCCGAGCACCGCGACGATGCGATAGCCGGCCGCGTGCAACGCCTCACGCTTCGATTCAGCCTGCACCGACTCGGCGAATCGCACCAGCACCCGGCCCGTCGGCACCACTACGCGGTGCGATGCCGGTTCGACGTACACCGCGCGCACGTCGCCCGCCTCACGCATGGTGCGATCGACCGGGCCGCGGCATACGTCGATGCGCGCGCCATCGTCGGTACGCAGGGTCAATTCCGACCTAACTGATCGGTCTTGCGGACCCGCGGCGGCGTCAGACGCATCGCCGGACTGCGCTGCTTGGAACAAAGCAAACAATTCGGTGGAGCGCTGATAGACGAGGCCCGGCTGCGCCGTGCTGTGGCGCAGCGTCGCGGGATAGCGATCGATTGCATCGTCTGATGGCGGCATGACGTGTTCCGTTCAACCGGATATGGCGACCTGTGGTCGCGTCCTCGCCGATTCTGTCGCCATCCAGGCCCTATGGCGGATTGCCCGCGCGCAACGCCTGTCCATACACTGCGCCGGACTGTGCGTACCCCTCGCGCACTCCCGTGCTCGCATTCCGACCCCTCGCGCGTGCTTGAGCGTTGCTGCACCAGCGCCGCGCGCGCCCTCCCAACGCTTCCTCCCTGCTATTAGGAGATCGCCCATGTACGTCGTCCAATACGGTGGCAAGACCGGCAAGAAGTATGCGCTGCGCGAGAGCGATGCGCTGGTGGCGGTGCGCACGCACGATCGCGGATCGGCGATCGGCGCCCCGCAGGAAGCGGCGCCACTGCGGCGCGAATCGCGCGAAATGCTCAGTGCGTTCTCGTTGATCGATCGCTTTCCGGAAGCCGGCGTCGAGATCTTCCGGGCCGACAATGCCGCGCGCGGCAAGCGCCTGCGCAACGAAGCACGGCAGACGCTCAAGCGCGACAAGGCGGTGCGCTTCGCCGGGCGCGTGCTGGTCGATCCAAGATCGGGCTCGCCGGTGCTCTATACCGAGAACGTGTTCGTCAAGTTCGAAGACGACGCCAAGGCGCGGCAGATGAAGGAGCTGCTGGCCAAGTACAAGCTCGCCGGCAAGCGCGCGCTCGGTTACGCGCGCAATGCCTGGTTCGTGGCGGCGCGCGAAGGCATCGGTCTGGATCTGTTCGATCTGGTGGCGCGGCTGCTCAAGGACGATGCCGTCGAACTCGCACACCCGGAGCTGATCCGGCGCATGGCGCGCAAGGCGGCGTTCGCGCAGCAGTGGCACCTTAAGCGCACGCGCATCGGCACCACCGACGTGAACGCGCACGCCAACGTCGAGGCGGCCTGGGCGCTCTCCGAAGGCGCCGGCATCACCATCGCCGTCATCGACGATGGCGTCGATCTCGATCACGAAGAGTTCCGCGCGAGCGGCAAGATCGTCGCGCCGCGCGACGCGACGCTCGGTAACAGCAATCCGCGACCCGGCGTCGGCGATCGACACGGCACCGCATGCGCCGGTGTGGCGTGCGCCGACGGCCGTGTGGGTGCGTCGGGGGTGGCACCGAAAGCGCGCCTGATGCCGATCCGCCTGGCCTCGTCGCTCGGCTCGCAGCAGGAGGCCGACGCGTTCGTGTGGGCGGCGCAGAACGGCGCGGACGTGATCTCGTGCAGCTGGGGACCGGTCGATGGCGACTGGTCCGATCCGAACGATCCGACGCACGACGAAGTGGTGCCGCTGCCCGACTCGACGCGACTGGCGATCGATTTCGCGGTCAACCAGGGGCGCGGCGGCAAGGGGTGCGTGGTGTGCTTCGCCGCCGGCAACGGCAACGAGCCGGTCGACAACGACGGCTATGCGAGCTACGCGAAAGTGATGGCGATCGCAGCGTGCAACGACCTGGGCAGGAAGAGCGCGTACAGCGACACCGGCCGCGCGCTGTGGTGCTCGTTCCCGAGCAACGAAGTAGTGCAGCCACGGCTGACCACCGGCATCTGGACCACCGACAACTCCGGTCCTTCGGGCTACAACCCCGGGCAGAGCAGTCGCGGGGATGCGGCGGGCAACTACACCAACAGCTTCGGCGGAACCAGCAGCGCGTGCCCTGGTGCGGCGGGCGTGGCCGCGTTGGTGCTCGGGCGCAACCCCGAACTGCGCTGGGATCAGGTGCGCGACATCATGAAGCGCTGCTGCGACCGCATCGATACCGCCGGCGGCGCGTACGACGCCAGCGGCCACAGCCAAAAGTACGGCTTCGGGCGGCTCAACGCGAAGACTGCGGTCGATCTGGCCGTGCCGACGCAGCCGCCCTCCGATCGCATCGTCGTGGCCACCTCCGCGCAGGACGTGGCGATCCGCGATCTGCAGACCTCACGTCTGGCAGTGAACGTGGCCGAGACCGCGAAGCTGAAGGAGTTGAAAGTGACGGTCGACATCGAGCACACCTACATCGGCGATCTGGTGGTGACGCTGCAACCGCCAGCGGCGCTGAATATGGCGGCGATCACGCTGCACAACCGCACCGGTGGCGGCACCGACAACCTGCGCACCACGTATGACCAGGTCAGAATCGCCGCGCTGGCCGGCGTGGTCGGCAAGAGCCCGGCGGGTTCCTGGACGCTCGTGGTGCGCGACGCGGCGCGGCTGGATCAGGGACGGATCCGTCGCGTGTCGCTGGAGATTCGGTTGTAGGCCAAGCCGCCGACGAAGCCGGGCCGGAATGGAGCAACCGGCTTCGCGCTCCGCACCCTCGCTCAGCCTGTTAGACCGGGTGGCGCGCCCGACAGGAGTCGAACCTGTGACCTTTGGCTTCGGACTAAACGACCGGCTTCGCGCTCCGCACCCTCGCTCAGCCTGTTAGACCGGATGGCGCGCCCGACAGGAGTCGAACCTGTGACCTTTGGCTTCGGACTAAACGACCG
>CADECO010000023.1:18425-19941 GCA_902825905.1 uncultured beta proteobacterium | reverse complement strand
TGGCGCGCCCGACAGGAGTCGAACCTGTGACCTTTGGCTTCGGACTAAACGACCGGCTTCGCGCTCCGCACCCTCGCTCAGCCTGTTAGACCGGATGGCGCGCCCGACAGGAGTCGAACCTGTGACCTTTGGCTTCGGAAACCAACACTCTATCCAGCTGAGCTACGGGCGCGCGGGGGACAGCGGGCGCGAAGAATAACGCTTGCGCGCAGCACCGTCCATGCGCGGGAGCGTCGTGGCGCGCATTGCGTTTTCCCCTGAATCCGTTGGGTATAATCGCGCGCTGCTCTGGTGCGCCGCGCGTCCGCCAATCGAGCCGATCCCGCGCACATCACAATCAATCCATAGCAATAAAACGCTCCGAGGTCCCTATGGCTCAGGCTCAGCACGACCCTCACGAACACTCCAGCTTCATCAAGACCTGGCAGCAGCTCGTTGCGGTGGTGGTGCTTTCGTTCGTGGTGCCGGTACTGGCGATCATCTTCCTGACGCAACTGGTCGTCGGCGGTTTGAAGGTCGACAGCACCTCCGGCGCCTCCGACGCAGCCAAGGTCGCCGATCGCATCAAGCCGGTCGCCTCGTATTCGCTGGTCGACGCGTCGAAGCCACGCGTGGCGCAGTCCGGTGAAGCGGTCTACAAGAGCGTGTGCCTGGCTTGCCACGCCGCCGGTGTGGCGAACGCGCCGAAGCTGGGCGATCGCGCCGCCTGGGCCCCGCTGATCAAGGAAGGCTTGCCGACACTGCTCGCCGATGCCATCAAAGGGATTCGCGGTATGCCGGCACGCGGTGGAAATCCCGATCTGAGCGATGTCGAGATGGCGCGCGCCATCGTCTACATGGCCAACCAGGCCGGCGCCAACTGGAAAGAACCCGCCGACGCTCCAGCGGCAGCGGCACCTGCTGCGGCACCGGCACCCGTTGCGGCTGCACCAGCGCCCGCTGCGCCAGTAACGACGGCCGGTGGCACGTTGCCCGCCAAACTCTACTTCGAAGTCGGCAAAGCGGAGCTCTCTTCGGCGGCTAACGACGCGATCAAAAGTGCGATCGCTTCACTCAAGGCCGATGCGGCGCGCGGCGTCGACATCACCGGCTACACCGACAAGACCGGCAACGTCGCACAGAACCTGGAGCTGGCCAAACAACGTGCGGTGAACGTGCGCACGGCATTGGAGTCGGCGGGCATCGCGCGCGATCGCATCAACATGAAGCCTCCGGTCGAGACCACCGGCAGCGGCAGCGATGCCGAGGCGCGGCGCGTCGAGATCAACTTGGCAACAGCCACGGCCGGCGCCGTGCTGGCCACTGCCGACAAGGGCGAGAAGGGCAAGAGCGTGTACGACACCGCCTGCTTCGTGTGCCACAAGGAAGGCGTCGCCAACGCGCCCAAGCTCGGCGACAAAGCGGCCTGGGCACCGCGCATTGCCACCGGCGTGAACGCGCTCTACGAGTCGTCGCTCAAGGGCAAAGGCGGCATGCCGCCCAAGGGTGGCAACACGACGCTGTCCGACGTCGACGT
>CADECO010000023.1:14590-18325 GCA_902825905.1 uncultured beta proteobacterium | reverse complement strand
ACAGGCGGGGCGCGACCGCAACGGTTCGATCCGTCATCACCACCGAAGGAGGCCTTCATGCAAGCACGTGTGCTCGCGCGCGTACGGTGTGTATTCGTCGCCGCGCTCGCTCTTCTTAGCGGTTCCAGCTTCGCGGCATTTCCGGATCGCCCGATCACGTTCATCGTGCCCTGGGGCGCCGGCGGCGGCACCGACGCGACCGCGCGCATTCTCGGCGCGCTGCTGGAGAAGGAATTCAAGCAGCCGGTCAACGTGGTGAATCGCACCGGCGGCAGCGGCGTGGTCGGTCATTCGGCGATATCACAGGCGCAGCCCGACGGCTACACGATCGGCATGATCACCGTCGAGATCGGCATGATGCATCACCAGGGCCTGACCAAGCTCAATGGCACTTCGTACACGCCGCTTGCGCTGGTGAATTCCGATCCGGCCGGTGTGCAAGTCAAAGCCGATTCGCCGTACAAAACACTTGCCGACCTGGTGAGCGCGATCAAGGCCAATCCGGGCAAGCTCAAGGCCTCGGGCACCGGCCAGGGCGGCATCTGGCACCTGGCGCTCGCGGGCATGTTGCGCGACCTGAAAATCGACAGCGCCGCGGTGCCGTGGGTGCCTTCCAACGGCGCGGCCCCGGCGATGAACGACCTGGCCGCCGGCGGGGTCGACATCGTGACCTGCTCGGTACCCGAAGCACGCGCGCTGATCGATGCGGGCAAGGCGCGCAGCCTCGCGATCATGGCCGAGCAGCCTTCGTCGCTCTACCCGGACTTGCCGACGGTGAAAGCCGCGATCGGCAGCGGCTGGACCGTGGCGGCGTGGCGCGGCGTTGCCGGACCGAAAGGCCTGCCGAAAGACGTGCAGGACCGGCTCGTCGCCGGCATCAAGAAAGCGCACGACAGCAGCGAGTTCCGCGACTTCATGAAGCAGCGCGGCTTCGGCGTGGTGTGGGGCAATCCGCAGGAATTCTCTGCCTACATGGCCAAGGACGACGCCAACATGGGACAGGTGATGAAGGCGCTTGGCCTGGCGAAATAGCACGCGTCGCGGCAACGCGCGTTCCGGTGCCGGACCGGCGCCATGAGCGCGCTCCTCGCCCCGCGCAGCGCCGTGGCGTTCTCTACGCTGCGGCGCTTGTCTGCTCGCTGCCAATCTGCATGAAGATCAACGACGCGCTGGTCGGTGCCGCGATCGCCGTGCTCGGCATCGCGATCCTGGTGCACATCCAGGGCTATCCGACGATTCCCGGCCAGAAATATGGGCCGGCGATTTTTCCTGGCGTCATCGCCGCGGGACTGGTGATCTGCGGCGCGCTGCTGATTCGTACCGGACTGCGCTCGGGCACGCCGCTGGTGACGCTTGGCGCCTGGATGCGCTCGCCGCGCCATGTCGCCAATTTCCTGTTCGTGCTCGGCGCGCTGTTGTTCTACATCGTTGCGTCGGACTGGCTGGGCTTCGTCCTCACCGGCATGCTGATGCTGATCGCGCTGTTCTGGCAGTTCGGCGTACGCCTGCGATTCGCAGTGCCGGTGGCCATCGTCGCCACGCTGCTGGTGCACATGCTGTTCTATAAATTGATGCGGGTGCCGCTGCCCTGGGGCGTGCTGCAGTCGGTGTCCTGGTAGCCATCCATGAACGAGATCGCCGCCGCGTTCGGACTGGTGTTCCAGCCTTACGTGCTGGCAGTCATCTTCGGCTCGGCGCTGTTCGGTCTGTTCGTCGGCGCGATTCCCGGCCTGACCGCAACCATGGCCACGGCGCTGCTGGTGCCGGTCACGTTCTTCATGCCACCGGTGCCGGCGATCGCGGCGATCGTCACCGCCACCGCGATGGCGATCTTCGCCGGCGATATCCCCGGAGCGCTGATGCGCATCCCCGGTACGCCGGCGTCGGCCGCGTATGTCGACGAGGCCTACGCGATGACGCGCAAGGGGCAGGCGGAACTCGCGCTGGGCTCGGGGCTCGTGTTCTCGGTGATCGGCGGCATCTTCGGCACCATCGTGCTGATGACCGCGGCGCCGTGGCTGGCCGAGTTCGCTATCCGCTTCAGCTCGTTCGAGTACTTCTGGCTGGTGCTGCTGGGACTCACCTGCGCGGTGTTCATCACCATCGACAATCCGTTGAAGGGCGTGGTGGCGTTGCTGTTCGGGTTGTTGATCTCCACCATCGGCCTGGATAACCCCGCAGGGCATCCACGCTTCACCTTCGGCGTGATCGAGCTGCTCGGCTCGGTGGGACTGATTCCGATGATGATCGGCATGTTCGCGATCTCGGAGATCCTGCGCTTCTCGGTGTCAATGGAAGGCAAGGCGCAGGTGGTCGGCGCGGCCGTGGGCAACGTGTTTCGCGGCATGTGGACGCTCACCAAGCGCTATCCCGGGCCGATCATGCGCGGCAACGTGGTGGGCACCGCAATCGGCGCGCTGCCCGGTGCGGGCGCCGACATCGCCGCATGGATCTCATACGCCCTGTCGAAGCGCTTCTCCAAGGAGCCGGAGAAATTCGGCACCGGGCATGTCGAAGGGATCATCGAATCGGGCGCCTCGAACAACAGTGCGTTGGCGGGCGCATGGATTCCGGCACTGGTGTTCGGCATTCCGGGCGATTCGATCACCGCGATCGTGATCGGCGTGCTCTACCTGAAGGGCATGAACCCCGGACCGACGATCTTCCTCAACAACGTGAGCAACGTCTACGCGATCTTCATCGTGTTTCTGCTCGCCAACCTGATCATGATTCCGCTCGGACTGCTGGCGATCAAGGCCGCCAAACAGATCCTGCGCATGCCGCGTGACGTGCTCATGCCGATCATTCTGCTGTTCTGCATCGTCGGCGCGTTCGCGATCAACAACTCGATCTTCGCGGTCGGCGTGCTGCTGGTGTTCGGCGTGCTGGCCTACTTCATGGAGGAGAACGGCTATCCGGTTGCGCCGGCGATCCTCGGAGTGATTCTGGGCACGATGCTGGAGGAACACTTCGTCACCTCGATGATCAAGGCCGACGGCAGCTGGTTCGCCTTCTTCGAACGTCCGATCGCCGGCGTGCTCGGCGTAGCCACGCTGGCGATCTGGCTGTGGCCGCTCTATCGCGGGATGCGCACGCGTGCAGCGCGTTGAGCCTGCGCGCAACGATTCGATTTCACCACGTACGTTCGGGCGCCGATGAACGCCACAGCAACCGGACCGGCACTCATCCTGATCGCTGGACCGGCCGGCGCGGGCAAGACGCAAGTTGCGCATGCAATCGCACGTGCGCTGCCCGCCGCAGTCGTGCTCGACAAAGACACGCTGACCAGCCCGTTAGTCGAGGCACTGCTGGTCCGGCTTGGTCAACTCGCGACCGATCGCGAATCGGCGGCGTACCTCGAGCACGTTCGCCCACTGGAATATCGGACGCTGCTCGATGCGGCGTTCGAGGTGATGCGAACCGGTCGGATCGCGTTGGCGGTCGCGCCGTTCGCGCGCGAACTCGCCGATCCGGCATGGATCGACTCGATGCGCGAACACGCACGGTCGCACGGCGGCGGCTTCGGTGTCGTCTGGGTGCACGCCGACGCCGAGGCCACGCGCGCGCGGATGATTCAGCGCGGCGAGTCTCGCGACGCGCACAAGCTTGCACGTTGGGCCGACTATGCCGCGCGCACCGGCTTCGCCGCGCCTTCGGTGCAGCCGGTGCATGTCTTCGACAACCGCGCTCCGGTCGCCCGACTGGCTCCGACCCGCCACGGCGGCAATCAGGATG
>CADECO010000023.1:0-14490 GCA_902825905.1 uncultured beta proteobacterium | reverse complement strand
AGCCAAGGTCTCGATCTCGCCGATACGGCAGCGACGGGACAAGGAGCACAGGCGCCCCCGCCATCGAACTCGCAGGCACCGGCCGTTGGAGTTTCCCCGACCGGACATCGCACCCACTTTCCGGACCGACCCATGGTTCCACACCTTTCTTCCGCTCTGGCCGCACCATTGCTCGATCTAGAGCGGCGCTTCATCTCCTCCAGCGCCGACATCGAACATTGGTTTCGCGCGAAGTGGCAGGAAATGACCCCACCGTTCTACGGCTCGGTCGATCTGCGCAACAGCGGCTTCAAGCTCGCGCCGGTGGACATGAATCTGTTTCCGGGCGGCTTCAACAACCTGAACTCGACGTTCGAGGCGCTGTGCGTGCAGGCCGTGGGCGGGGTGATCGAGCGTGCTTGCCCCGACGCCCGCAACCTGCTGCTGATTCCGGAGAATCACACCCGCAACACGTACTATCTGCAGAACGTGGCGAGGCTGTACACGATCCTGCGTCAGGCTGGCCTGAACGTTCGCCTGGGTACGCTCAATCCGGAGATCACCGCGGCCACCACGCTCGAGGTGCCCGATGCGCAGCCCCTGGTGATCGAGCCTCTTGTGCGGCAGGGCGATCGCGTCGGCGTGAAGGACTTCGATCCGTGCATGATCCTGCTCAACAACGACCTGTCGAGCGGTCTGCCCGATATCCTGCGCAATCTCACCAGCCAGTATCTGGTGCCACCGCTGCATGCCGGCTGGGCGGTGCGACGCAAGAGCAATCACTTCAACGCCTACGACACGGTGGTCGACGAGTTTGCGCAGCAGCTGGCGATCGATCCGTGGCTGATCAATCCCTATCACGCGCGCTGCGGTCAGGTGAATTTCCAGGACCGCGCGGGCGAAGAGTGCCTCGCCTCGAACGTGTCGATGCTGCTCGAGCGCATCCGCACCAAGTATCTGGAGTACGGCATCAAGGACGAGCCGTTCGTGGTGGTGAAGGCCGATGCCGGCACCTACGGCATGGGGATCCTCATGGCCAAGACGGTCGATGACGTCGTCGGCCTCAACCGCAAGCAGCGCAACAAGATGGCGGTGGTGAAGGAAGGGCTGCAGGTGCACGAGGTGATCCTGCAGGAGGGCGTGCACACGCATGAGCGCATCGACGGTGCGCCGGGCGAACCGGTCGTGTACATGATCGATCGCAACGTGGTGGGCGGCTTCTACCGGGTGCACGCCTCACGCGGCATCGACGAGAACCTCAATGCCCCGGGCATGAGCTTCGCGCAGATCGCGTTCAATGACTGCTGCATCCGGCCCGATTTCAACGCCGCGCCCGATTCCGATGCCAACCGCTTCTACGCATACGGCATCGTCGCACGGCTGGCGCACGTCGCGGCTGCACTGGAACTCGAGCAGACCGCTCCTGCCGCCTGAAGGGCCGCACCCATGCGCATCGGCATCGTTCTCGATCCGCTGGATTCGCTCAAGATCTACAAGGATTCGACCTTCGCGATGATGGCCGAGGCCGCGTCGCGCGGCCACGAGCTGCACGTGGCGATGCAGGAAGGGCTGATGTGGAAGAACGGCTGGGTCTGCGCCGAAATGTCCCGGCTGCATCTCACCGGCGCGGACGACGTCTGGTACCGGCTGGAAGCCACGCGCGAGGAGCGCCTGTGCGATCTGGACTGCGTGCTCAACCGCAAGGATCCGCCGTTCGACATCGAGTACATCACCTCGACCTGGATGCTCGAACACGCCGCTCGACAGGGCGCGCGCGTGTTCAACGAACCGGGCGCGGTGCGCGATCACAACGAGAAGTTCACCATCGCGCAGTTCACGCAGTTCACCTCGCCCACACTGGTGTCGCGCCTGGACCATCAGATCCAGCGCTTCATCGACGAGCACGCCGATGTGGTGTTGAAGCCGTTAGAGGGCATGGGCGGCTCGAGCGTGTTCCGCGTCACCGATCGCGATCCGAACCGCAACGTGATCATCGAGACGCTCACCCATCACGGCGCGCGCATGATCATGGCGCAGCGCTACATCCCCGAGATCCGCAACGGCGACAAGCGCGTGCTGCTGATAGAAGGCAAGCCGGTGCCGTACTGCCTGGCGCGCATTCCGAAGGCGGGTGAATCGCGCGGCAACCTGGCCGCTGGAGGCACCGGCGTGGCACGGCCACTCACCGCGCGCGATGAGGAAATCGCACGCGCGCTCGGCCCCGAACTGGCCAGGCGCGGGCTGCTGCTGGTCGGGCTGGATGTGATCGGCGACTATCTGACCGAAGTCAACGTGACCAGCCCGACGTGCTTTCGCGAGATCACCGATCAGACCGGATTCAACGTCGCCGGCATGTTCATCGATGCGCTGGAGCGCGCGGTCGCAGGCGCGAAGCGTTAGGGCACCGCTGCCTCGTCATCGTGATCGGGATCCTCGTCATTACGCACGGCGCGCTCGGCGAAGCGCTCATCGACGGCGCCACGCACGTACTGGGCAAGCGTCCGGCGCAATTGCAGAGCATCGCCGTCGGCGGCAAGACCGACCCGGACGCGCTGCTCGCCACGACCCGGGCGGCCATCGCCGGACTGGACCAGGGCGAGGGCGTGCTGATCCTCACCGACATGGTCGGCGGCACACCATCGAACGTCGCCACTCGCGCACTGGTGGCCGGACGGGTGGCTGGCGTGAGCGGAGTGAATCTGCCGATGCTCGTGCGCGCGCTCACCTATCGAAACGGCTCGCTGCCGGATCTGGTGCAGAAGACGATTGCCGGTGGCCAGCAGTCGGTCGCGATACTCGAACCGTAGACAGGGCGACGATGCCGCAAGCCGAAATCGAGATCATCAACAAGCTCGGCCTGCACGCGCGCGCCTCGGCCAAGCTCACCCAGCTCGCCAGCCAGTTCCGCAGCGAGGTGTGGATGTCGCGCAACCAGCGCCGGGTCAACGCCAAGAGCATCATGGGTGTCATGATGCTCGCCGCCGGCAAGGGATCGCGGGTCGTGGTCGAGACCACGGGCGACGACGCCGATGCCGCGCTCGAATCGATCCGCCAGCTCATCGCCGATCGATTCGGCGAAGATGAATAAACCAAGCGCAGTGAATCACGCGGATCCGATCATCCGCAGCAGATCAGCCGACCGACACCGATCGCGATGAGCCAATCGGCATGAATCAACCAGCCAGCGCCAACGGACTCGCACAAACGCTCACCCCCAGCTTCACGCTGCTGGGTGCCGGGGTGTCGGCGGGCATCGCCATCGGCTACGCCCACCTGGTGAGCACCGCGCGCCTGGAGGTGCCGCAGTACGAAATCGCCGCGAACGAAGTGGACGCCGAGGTGGTGCGGTTCGACAACGCGATGGCGCAGACACAGCAGGCTTTGGCCGATCTCGCCGCCAGCGCGACGCAAGGCGTGGCCGGAGAGTTGGGCGCGTTCGTGAGCCTGCATCGCATGCTGCTCGCCGACTCGACGCTGTCGCAGACGCCGCGCGACATCATTCGCGAACATCGCGCCAACGCCGAGTGGGCGCTGGTGCAGCAGATGGACCGGCTGGTCGAGCAATTCGAGCAATTCGAAGACGCCTACCTGCGCGAACGCAAGCACGACGTCGAGCAAGCGGTCGAGCGGGTGCTGAAAGCGTTGCTTGGCACCGCGCATACGCCGAGCGGCCCCAGCCACGAGGAGGATGTCATCGTCGTGGCGCACGATCTGTCGCCGGCCGACATGATCCTGTTCAAGCAGCACAAGTTCGCCGGCTTCGTCACCGATGTAGGCGGCGTGACCTCGCACACCGCAATCGTGGCGCGCAGCCTCTCTCTACCGGCCATCGTCGGGCTGCACCACGCGCGCGAACTGATTCGCGAGAACGAGCTGGTGATCGTCGACGGCGCCGAGGGCACGCTGATCGTCAATCCCGACGCGCAAGTGCTCACCGAGTACCAGCTCAAGAAGCGCTCCTACGAGCTCGACCGGCAGAAACTCAAGCGGCTCAAGACCACGCCGGCGGCCACGCTTGATGGCACGCCGATCGAGCTGCACGCCAACATCGAGCTGCCCTCCGACATCGAAACGGTGGTCGAGGCCGGCGCTACCGGGATCGGGCTGTTCCGCAGCGAGTTCCTGTTTCTGAATCGCGAGGATCTGCCCACCGAGGACGAGCAGTTCGAAGCATATCGGCAGGTGCTGGAAGCCATGAACGGCATGCCGGTCACGATCCGCACGCTCGATCTGGGCGCCGACAAGGTGCTCCCCGGCGGCGAACGCACTGCCGGACCCAATCCGGCGTTGGGGTTGCGCGCGATCCGCTTCTGTCTGGCCGAACCCGGGGTGTTCCTCACGCAGCTGCGCGCGATGCTGCGCGCCTCGCGCTACGGCAAGCTGCGCATCCTGATCCCGATGCTCGCGCACGCCCACGAGATCGATGGTGCGCTCGGCCTGCTCGAGCACGCTAAACGTTCATTGCAGGGCGAAGGCACCGCATTCGATACCGACGTGCCGGTTGGCGGAATGATCGAGGTGCCGGCTGCCGCGCTGTCACTGCCGATGTTCCTGCACCGGTTGCAGTTCCTGTCGATCGGCACCAACGATCTGATCCAGTACACGCTCGCCATCGACCGCGCCGACGAGACCGTCGCCCATCTCTACGATCCGTTGCACCCGGCGGTGCTGCAGCTGGTGGCGCAGACCATCCGCGCGTGCGACAAGGCCGGCAAGCCGGTGGCGGTGTGCGGCGAGATGGCCGGTGAGGTGGAAATGACCCGATTGCTGCTCGGCTTCGGTCTGCGGCAGTTCTCGATGCACGCCAGTCAGCTCCTCGAGGTCAAGCAGCAGGTGCTGCGATCCGATCTGGGCGAGGTCACACCGCTTGCCACGCGCATCCTGCGCAATACCGAATCGAGCAAGGTGCACACGCTGCTCGAACGCCTGAACACCTAGAGACGCCACCGCTTCTCGCGGTGAATGCCGTCCTGCCGCGGAATCGCCGCGCATCGGTTCGACTTGACTCGCAAGCAAGTCGCCCCGGACCCCTCTGATATACTGCCCCTAGCGCTGATTTGATTATCAGCTTGCGAGCGCCGGAGCGGTTCGGAAGGTCGATTGGCCACCGGACGCGGCTTCAAAATCCGCTAAAGCGAGGCTATTCGCTCAGGTGTCGTCCGCGGCGTGTCTTTCGGACCCCGCTCCCCCGGACCGCTTCTCCGGACACCCTGTGGCCCGACATCCAGCCCGTTCCGGCCCTCGCTGCAACGGGCTTTTTTGCGGCCATCGAACGACCTGAGCAGGACATCGCACAGCATGAACACCGGTCGATCAGTAGGCGCGGTCACCGCGCGCTCGATGCAGTTCGACACCCCACTCCGCTGCAAGAGCGGCGGCGTACTCGAACGCTACGAGCTGATGTACGAAACCTACGGCACGCTCAACGCCGAGCGCTCGAATGCGGTGTTGATCTGTCATGCGCTCAACGCATCGCATCACGTCGCCGGCTACTACGCCGACAATCCGCGCAACATCGGCTGGTGGGACAACATGATCGGCCCGGGCAAGCCGGTCGACACCGACAAGTTCTTCGTCATCGGCGTGAACAACCTCGGCGGCTGCTTCGGCTCGACCGGACCGGCGAGCATCGATCCGCGCACCGGCAAACCCTACGGCTCGAGCTTTCCGGTGGTGACGGTGGAAGACTGGGTCGAAGCGCAGGTGCGGCTCGTCGATCGGCTCGGCATTCAGAAACTCGCCGCGGTAATGGGCGGCAGCCTGGGCGCGATGCAGGCGCTGCAATGGACGCTCGTGTTTCCCGATCGGCTCGCCAACTCGGTCGTGATCGCGGCCGCGCCCAAGCTCTCGGCGCAGAACATCGCGTTCAACGAAGTCGCGCGTCAGGCCATCACCACCGACCCGGACTTTCACGGCGGCGATTTCTACGAGCACGGCGTCAAGCCGATTCGCGGCCTGCGGCTGGCACGCATGATCGGCCATATCACGTATCTCTCGGACGACGCGATGATGGAACGCTTCGGGCGCGCGCTGCGCTCGGGCACGGTGGGCTATCACTTCGAGGTCGATTTCGAGATCGAGTCGTACCTGCGCTACCAGGGCGACAAGTTCGCCGAGTATTTCGATGCCAACACCTACCTGCTGATCACCCGGGCGCTCGATTATTTCGATCCGGCGATGGACTTCAACGGCAATCTGAGCGCGGCATTGCAGCGCGCCACGGCACGATTCCTGGTGGTGTCGTTCACCTCCGACTGGCGTTTCGCGCCGTCGCGCTCGCGTGAGATCGTCAAGGCGCTGCTCGACAACCGGCGCGACGTTTCCTACGCCGAGATCGACGCCCCGCACGGCCACGATGCGTTCCTGCTGGAGGATCCGCGCTATTTGCGACTGGTGCGCGCTTACTTCGACAACATCGCCATCTCGCTCTCGGGCGATCAATCAAGCGGTGGATCGCGCAGCAACGTGATCCCGCTCAGCGTGGCCACGCAGCAGCGAGCCGCAGCATGAGATCACGCTTCCCGCGTATTAACTCTCCAGCCGACAGATCGTTTCCGCCGGAGCACGTGCGATGAGCGCTGCCGCGCAAGTGGGGCTGACCGATCGGCCCGATTTCGACGCGATCGCCCAGTGGATCAAACCGAACGCGTCGGTGCTCGACCTGGGTTGCGGCGACGGCGGGCTGCTGCGCCACCTGCAGCGAGCGCGCAACGCCCGCGGCTACGGCATCGATATCAGCGACGAGAACGTACTCGCCTGCGTGGAGAACGGCGTGAACGTCATCCAGAGCAATCTCGAAGCGGGCCTGTCCGGCTTCGATGCGAACTCGTTCGACTGCGTGATCCTCTCGCAGACGCTGCAGGCGGTGCGCCACACCGAGCCGATCGTGCTGGAGATGCTGCGGGTGGGGCGCGAGGCGATCGTGACGTTTCCCAACTTCGGTTATTGGCGCCATCGCGTGCGCCTGTTCCTCGGTCGCATGCCGGTTGCCGAGGGCGCGCCCACGCAGTGGTACGACACGCCCAATGTACGGCTGTTCACCATCGGCGACTTCGAGCAATTCTGCGCAGCGCGCGGCATCCGCGTGCTCGAACGCATCGTCATGCATCGCGGGCAGGCGATACGATTGCTGCGCCGGTTGCGAGGCAGCCTCGCGGTCTACCGGATCGAGAAGGCCGCGCGCTGACGCGCCGATCCCCGCCGGGATCGAAGCCGCGGCCAGCGGAGTGACCAGCAACCTGCGCTAATCTGCCGATCGGCGCACTTGAAGAAACGGACGCATCGCCCATGGCCACCGCCATCGCATTGGTCGAATCGCTCAAGCGCGAACTGCGCGCTCGCAAGATCACTTATGCCGAAGTCGGCAAGGCGATCGAATTGTCGGAGGCGAGCGTGAAGCGGCTGTTCTCGCAGCGCGATTTCACGCTGGAGCGGATCGACCAGATCTGCGCCCTGGCCGGCATCGAGTTCACCGAACTGGCGCGCGCGCTCGAGCGCGACGAGCATTTCATCTCGCAGCTCACGCTGGAACAGGAGCAGGAGATCGTCGCCAACAAGAAGCTGCTGGTGGTTGCAGTGTGCGCGCTGGGGCACTGGAGCTTCGAGCAGATCATCGACACGTACCTGTTCACCGAAGCCGAGTTGGTGAAGCTGCTCGCTCAACTCGATCGGCTCAAGCTGATCGAGCTGCTGCCCAACAACAAGATCCGGCCGCTCATCACGCGCGCGTTCACCTGGATTCCCGACGGGCCGATCCAGCGCTACTTCAAGAACGAGGTCGCGCGCGACTATCTCGACACCAGCTTCGATGCGGGCGGTGAGCTGATGGTGCTGGTAAACGGCATGCTCTCGGAGAGTTCGCGTGGCGCAGTGCAGGCGCGGCTGCGGCAGATCGCCAACGAAATGCGCGAACTCCATCACAACGATATCCACCTGCCGCAACAGGATCGGTTCGGCACCAGCATGCTGGTGGCGGTGCGACGCTGGGAGCCGAAGTTCTTCGTCGAACTTCGCCGTCCCAAGGTCACCGAACATCGCGCCTCTCGCGCGGCCAAGCGCGGCTAGCGTGCCTTGGCGCAACCAGATTTCGCGATGCGCTGCCCCCATACACGCCGAGGATCGATGAGAAGTCGAAGACCGCTCTTAGCGACACGGCGCAGCGCTCATCTGCCACGCTCATGACGGGCACCGCCGCGACCGTTTCGGTGTTGCGCTCGAAATTGTTCTGGGTCGGGGTGCTGTACTTCGCACAAGGCCTGCCGTTCGGCATCTTCTACGACGTCTTCCCGGTCTGGTTTCGCCGGCAGGGCGTCGATCTGCGCTCGATCGGGTTGCTGAGTCTGCTCGGGCTGGCGTGGACGCTCAAGTTCCTGTGGGCCCCGGCGGTCGATCACTACCGCCATCACCGCGTGTGGATGGCACTGGTCGATCTGGGCATGGGCGCGCTGATGCTGCTGTTCGCCATCTACGCCGGTCTGGGCGCGTGGGTGTGGGCGGGCATCGCGCTGTTCACCATTCTCTCGGCCACCAACGACATCGCCATCGACGGCTACACGATCGAGTACCTCGACAATGATGAACTCGGGCTGGCCAATGGAATCCGTATCGGTCTGGCGCGCGTTGGGCTGCTCACGGCCGGCATGATGCTGGTGCTGGTGCACTACGTCGACTGGCAGGGCGCGTTCCTGTTCGGCGCGATGATGTTCGCGGTGCTGGCGGTCGTGATGCTCACTGCACCCAGGGAAAAGCCACCTCCGGCGCTGAAGCAATTGTCGTTGGCGACCGAACTGGCCGCGATCGTGCGCAAGCCGCGATTGGTGACGACGGTCGTGCTGCTCGCGCTGGGCGTGCTCGGGCTCGTCTATCGCGACATCAAGGCGTTGCACGGAGTGAGCTGGTTATGGCCTGCGGCGTTCGCGATCGCGGCTGCGTTGATCAGCGCTGCGTGGCTCGGCAAACGCAGTCATCCGGCGCCCACCGCAGCCGACGAGAAGCGCGGACCGATGTTCGGCGCGCTGTTCGAATTGCTCGGCCGGCCGGGGATGCTGCCAGTGGCGCTGTTCGTGCTGACGTTCAAGCTGGGCGATGCGGCGATGGGCTTCATGGTCAAACCGTTCTGGGTCGATCGTGGTTTCACGCCCGCCGAGATCGGCCTGGTGTCGGTCAACGTCGGCTTGGGACTGTCGATCCTGGGCGGCCTGATCGGCGGCTGGTACGTCGATCGAGTCGGCGTGTTTCGTGCCCTGTGGGTGCTCGGGATATGGCAGGCACTCTCCAATCTGGGCTACGTCGCTGCCGCCGCCTTGTTGCCTGCCGGCGGCGAACTCGAACCCTGGCATCGCGCGCTCCTGTACGGCGCGAGCGCGGGAGAATCGATCACCGGCGGATTGGGCACCGGCGCGTTTCTCGCCTTCCTGATGTCCATCGTCGACAAGAATCGCGCGGCAGCCGAGTACGCGTTGCTGTCATCGCTGTTCGCGCTCACGCGCTCGGTGGCCGGCTGGGCCGGCGGTCATGGCGCCGAATCGATGGGCTATGCACCGTACTTTCTGCTGACGTTCGTGCTGTCGTTTCCCGCCTATCTGCTGCTGCCCTGGGTGCGCAGCATGCTCATGCGGTCGTCGGCATCGCAATCGACAACAACACCGAGTGCTCGGAGCGGCTGAGCGTCAGGAATTTCCGCGCCGCGGGTCTTGACCTGTTGTCCTGAGATTCCGCAGCCGCTAACCGGCAATTCGCGCGTGCGTGTGCACGGTCATCTCACGCACTCCGTCGTCGGTCACGTGCTCGCTGCCCGCAACGGATGCGAGTGCTAGACTAAATTTCAGCCAGTACCAAGATGCTGTGGCGGACTGCAGGCTCGCGTGTCACCGAGCTCAACGTGTTCGTACACACACAACACAAAAGGAGCGAGTTCATGAAACTGGTGACCTTCCGCAAAGGCCGCGCGCAGCCACGCGCCGGCGCCCTCATCGATGAGGGCCGCACTGTGGTCGATCTGCAGGTGGCGCACCGGGGAAAGCACGGCAAGTCGTCCAAGCTGCTGACCAGTGTGCTGTCGATCATCGAAGGTGGTGATGATGCGCTCGCACTGGCCCGCGCGGTCTGTGCGGACGTGCCTCGAGACAACGCGGCGCGGCTCGACGCGAGCAAGGTGAAGCTGCTGGCGCCGGTGCCACAGCCACCCCAGTTGCGCGATTTCCTGTGCTTCGAGACGCATCTGGTGCAGGCGTTCGCGGCCACGCGGCGGGTGCGCGCGCAGGAATCGCCCGATCCCGCCGCGGCGCTGGCGGAGATGGAAGCCAAGGGCATGTTTGCCGTGCCGAAGGTGTGGTACGAGCGGCCGCTCTTCTATCACCCGAATCGCCTGACCGTATGCGGCAACGACGTGGACGTCCCCTGGCCCGAGTACTCCAACGCGCTCGATTTCGAACTGGAGTTCGGCTGCTACATCGGCAAGGCCGGCAAGGACATCGCCCGCGATGCCGCGCGCCCACACATCTTCGGCTACACGATCTACAACGATTTCTCGGCGCGTGACGAGCAGGGCAAGGATATGGCCGGTCAGCTCGGGCCGGGCAAGGGCAAGGACTTCGACAACTCCAACTCGATGGGTCCGTGCCTGGTCACCGCCGACGAAATCCCGGATCCTTACAACCTGGCGATGGTGGTGCGCGTCAATGGCGAGGAGTGGGGGCGCGGCAACTCGGGCACCATGCATTGGAAGTTCGAAGACTGCATCGCGCACATCAGCCGCTCCGAAACGCTGCATCCGGGCGAGTTTCTCGGTTCGGGCACGGTGGGCAACGGTTGCGGACTGGAGCACATGCGCTTCCTCAAGCCCGGCGACACGATCGAGCTGGAGGTGGAGCGCATCGGCGTGCTGCGCAATCGCGTGGTGAGGAAACGCGCACGCAGCTGATCGGTTCACCCCACGCGCAGTCCGCTTTACGCCGGCGCGAGCATCTATCGCATTCGTATCGTTGGTATCTTTTCTCGATCTCCATCATTTCAGCGCGCTATCGGAGCACACGCATGGCACGACGATTCGTCGATCTATCGATCTTCCTGGAGAACGACGTGGCCTCCGATCCACCGGCATTCCGGCCGAAGATCGAATACGTCAACCACGATCATTCGGTGCAGGAAGTGCTCGATTTCTTCCCCGGATTGCGCAAGGGCGACCTGCCCGACGGCGAAGGCTGGGCGGTGGAGAAGATCCAGCTGATCACCCACAGCGGCACGCATCTGGATGCGCCGTACCACTTCCACTCGACGATGAATCACGGCGAGCGCGCGATCACGATCGATGAGGTGCCGCTCGAGTGGTGCTTCCAGCCGGGGGTGAAGCTCGATTTCCGCCATCTGCCCGACGGCTACGTGGTGAAGGCCGAAGATGTCGAGGCGGAGTTGAAGCGCATCGGTCATACGCTCGCGCCGCTCGAGATCGTCGTGGTCAACACACGAGCGGGCAAGCGCTACGGCCACGACGACTACGTGAGCGCAGGATGCGGCATGGGCTACGAGGCGACCATGTACCTGCTGGAGCGCGGCGTGCGGCTCACCGGCATCGACGGCTGGAGCTGGGACGCACCGTTCGTGCACACCGCGCAGAAGTACCAGCAGACCAAGGACGCTTCACTGATCTGGGAAGGTCACAAGGCCGGTCGCCATATCGGCTACTGCCATCTGGAAAAGCTGCACAACCTCGAGGTGCTGCCGCCCACCGGCTTCATGATCTCGTGTTTCCCTCACAAGATCCGCGGTGCCTCGGCCGGGTGGACTCGCGCGGTGGCGATCTTCGACGACACGATCCTGGAAGCCACGCGGCGCGAGAACGCCAGCAGGGCGTAACGCTCGCACCTGGATCGTGAGCGGCGATCAGTCGATCGCCCAGTCGTAGTCGATCGTGAGCGGCGCGTGATCGGAGAAGCGCTTGCTGGTGTAGATGGTCGCGCGCGTGGCCTTGGCAGCGATTCCCGGTGTGGCGATCTGATAGTCCAGACGCCAGCCGACGTTCTTGGCCCATGCCTGGCCGCGATTCGACCACCAGGTGTACTGCTCCGGCCGTGGATCGAGGCGACGGAACACATCGACGAAGCCGATCTCGTCGAATACGCGGGTGAGCCAGGCGCGTTCCTCGGGCAGAAATCCCGAATTCTTCTGATTCGAGCGCCAGTTCTTCAGATCGATCTCCTTGTGCGCGATGTTCCAGTCGCCGCACAGCACGATCTCGCGACCCGAGGCGCGCAGCTTCTTCAGCACCGGCAGGAACGCGCCCATGAAACGGAACTTGGCCTGCAGGCGTTCGTCCGAACTCGTGCCCGACGGGACATACACCGACACGATCGAGAGCGCGCCGAAATCGGCTTGCAGGTAACGGCCCTCGGCGTCGAATTCGGCGTTGCCGATACCGGTCAGCACTCGATCGGGCGTGCGGCGCGAATACATCGCCACGCCGGAGTAGCCTTTTTTCTGCGCGGTATGGAAATGCGCGGCGTGATTCTTCGGTGCGACGATCGCGGCATCGAGATCGGCCTCGTGTGCCTTGACCTCCTGCATGCACAGCACGTCGGCCTTGTGTTTGCTCCACCACGCGGGCAGCCCCTTGCTGAAGGCGGAGCGGATGCCATTCACATTCAAGCTCACGATGCGAAGCATGGTCGTCATTCGGTTGTTATGGGTTATCGCGACGTGCGTGGGCGAGATTTTACGCAAACCAGGCTGGACACAATCCACGCGCGCGACCCGTGCCGCCCCGCCCGCGGACGATCCAAGCACGTGCGGTAACAGTTCTCAGCGCGCGGATGCCGTGGCTTCAGGGCGGGTGTTCGCCGGCCGATATCTCCCCGTACCCATGCCATTCCCGGAACGAATCCATGCGCTCGCCCATTCGATCCTTCCGCCGCCCGCTCATCGCCATCGCCTTGCTTGCTGTCGCGCCGCTAGCCGCGGGCCAGACGCTCTACCGCTACGTCGACCAGAACGGCAAGGTGCACTACAGCGAGCGCCCGCCGATCGAGGCCACCGGACGGACAACCGACAAGCTGGGGCCGAGCGGAACCTTGCGTGCCCGCACCAACGCGGCGCCGACCGCTGAGGAACGCGCAGCGGCCGAAGCCGAGCGCAAGCGCAAGGAGCAGGAGGAAGCCGAAGCTCGCGTGGAGAACCGGCGTACGCAAGCCATTCTCAATGCCTACGCCAGCGAGAACGATCTCGAGAAGGCGCGAGCCGAGTCGCTGCGACCGGTGCGCGAGATCATTACCGAGACCGAGGCGAAAGTGGCACGGCTCGATGCGCGATGGACGGAGCTCGATGCCGAAGCGAAAGCACTGCAAGGCAAACCGCTCCCGCCGAAGCTGCGCGCCGATCTGCGCCAGGTCGAGAGCGAACGCAACGCGCTGCGGCTGTTGTTGGAAGCCAAGCAGAAGGAAGAGCGCGCGATCATTTCGCGCTTCGATGAGGACAAGCGCCGCTATGTCGAGGGCCGGCGCGCGCGCGCCAACAACGCCAAGCAGGCGGGCGTACAGTAGGCGCGCCTCAACTGCCCAGCTTTTGCTTCAGTAGCGCGGTGATCTGGGTGGGATTGCCCTTGCCCTTGGTCGCCTTCATCGCCTGGCCTACGAGGAAATTGAAGGCTTTCTCCTTGCCCGAGCGGAACTCGGCCACCTGCGCCTGGTTGGCGGCGAGCACCTGATCGATCGCCGCACCGAGAGCGCCGCTGTCGGTGATCTGCTTCAGGCCTTTCTTGTCGATGATCGCATCGGCAGCACCGGCACCGCTCGCCTCGCCGGCCCAGATCGCATCGAACACGTCCTTGGCGATCTTGCCCGAGATGGTGTTGTCGCGAATTCGCATCAGCAGTCCGGCGAGTTGCTCGCTGTTTACCGGCGCCTGCGCGAGTTCGAGATCGGCGCGGTTGAGCGCACCGGACAACTCGCCCATCACCCAGTTCGCGACCAGCTTGGCGCTGGCAGCATCCGGAGCACCAGACCCGCTGAGCCGCGTCAATACGTCTTCGAAATAAGCCGCCATCTCGCGCGACTGTGTGATCGTCGCGGCGTCGTAGGCCGACAACCCCAACGTCGACTGGAATCGTGAGCGCTTGGCCGCGGGAAGCTCGGGCAGTGCTGCGCGCACCTGCTCGAGCATCGCCTCGGTGACCACCAGCGGCGGCAGATCGGGATCGGGGAAGTAGCGGTAGTCGTGCGCGTCCTCTTTCGATCGCATCGCACGGGTGTGATCGCGCTCTGCGTCGTACAGGCGCGTCTCCTGCACGATGCGCTTGCCGTCTTCGAGCAGTTCGATCTGTCGCGCCGCCTCGAACTCGATAGCCCGCTCCAGAAAGCGAAACGAGTTGAGGTTCTTGATCTCGCAGCGTGTGCCAAGCGGCTCGCCTTTGCGTCGCACCGACACGTTGGCATCGCAGCGGAACGACCCTTCCTGCAGGTTGCCGTCGCAGATGTCGATCCAGCGCACCAGTCCATGCAGCGTCTTGGCGTAGGCGACCGC
>CADECO010000022.1:33675-35030 GCA_902825905.1 uncultured beta proteobacterium | reverse complement strand
GTGCTGCAACCGTCGACCTTCTCGAACAGATCGGGAAACTGCGAGGCGATCTTCGGATTGACCTCGATGATGGTGAGTCGATCGCTGCGCGGATCCCACATCATCTCGATGTTGAACATCGCATCACCGTAGTCGATCGCCTCGATGAAGCGCGTGGCGAGCGCACGCACTCTCGATTGCACCGCCGCCGGCAGCGTCGAGGGGTAGCGAAAGCGCTGGAAGGAGTAAGTGTCCGGAAACATCACTGCATCGATGATGCCCAGCACATGAGCAGTCCCGCCGCGCGCGTAGCCTTCGACTGAAATCTGCTGTCCGGGCAGCAGCTCTTCGAGCAACAGCCCCGAAGCATCGAGCGTCCAATGCGTGTCACGACGCAGCAGGGCGTTGAACGGTTCGACAAACGCGGCAGGCAGCGTTGCGTTCTTCGCCAGACGTGCAAGTGCTTGGGCATCGTTCACCACGAATGCCCGCATCGACATGCATGACTTCACCGGCTTCAGAAACGCCGGAAACCCGAACGGGTCAGCCGCGGCATCAACGGCGCTTGCGTCCAGCAGACGGAATCGCGCTACCGCTTCGGGCACGTGCCGCGCCTGTGCCTCGCGACAGTAGTACTTGTGTTCACACGCCAGGACTGCATGCAGATTCGGTCCAGGCAATCCGAGCCGGGAACGGATCGCCGCAACCGCCGACATGCCCGGATAGCCGACCGCGGAGGTGACGCCATCGACGCCGATTGCCCGCGCGTGTTCAATCGTGCGCTCGATACGTTCGAGCAGATCGAAGGGTTCGTCCGCCGTTGGCACGCCGGCCGCAGCCCGCGCGATGACGCGATCGAAGTAATCGTCGTCGAAGGCATCGAACACCAGCTCGATGCCCAGTTGCGCGGCCAGCGCCGGCAGGTCGCGGCGCTCGCGTTCGGTCGGGCACAGCAACAGCAATCGCTTCACTGCGGGAGCCGGTCGAAATCGCCGGGATCGTCGGATTCGGAATCATGAAGCTTACCGAACCTTCGCCGGGATCCACCCCATCCAATCGTCGGCGGGCCGCGCCCGCAGCCGACTACGACTAGCACCCGGGTCGACAGGACCAGTCGTTCACTCGCACGCGCGCATCCTCGGCATCGGGTGAGAGGGCGAGCATCCACGGCAGCAGTGGCAGCACGAACGAATCGCCTCGTGCGTGATCGGACTTGACGCTCGACAAGCCCGACTCGGAGCCCGACGGGCTGGTCAATCCCTGTGCCTGGACATCGAGGGTCGAACCGCGAGCGGCGATGGCGATCGAAACGATCCCACTCAATGCAATCAGCGTCGCGCAATGAAGTAGCAGGGCTTTCCGGTGGATGCGCATGG
>CADECO010000022.1:30256-33575 GCA_902825905.1 uncultured beta proteobacterium | reverse complement strand
CTAGATGCACAGCAGCATCCACACCCGGCGCATGCGTTCGGAAGGCACCGATCCATGGATCGCGCGCGTCATCTGCTCGAAGCGCCGGTATGCGAGGATTGCCTCGGCGCGGCGCCCGGCGCTATGCAACGCCTCGATCAAGCCGCTGTTGAAGGTTTCGTTGACCGGATCGCGCGCCACCGCGAAGCGATAGATCTCTACTACAGCGGGCGTGTCGGCATCGACGTCGAGTTGCCGTGCCAGGCGCTCGACCATCGAGACGAACCGGCTGCGCAGCCGCTCGCGCTGCTGGAGAATCCACGGGTGATCGGGCTCATGCTCGAGGAAGTGCCCCGCGTAGAGCGACATGGCGTGCATCGTCCGCTCGATGTCGGTCCGCATCGAACGCTCCGCCTGCGCTGCGGCCTGTTCGAAGGCGACGGCATCGACCCAGCACATTGCGGAGTTCAATCCGACACGGCCATTAAGAGCGATGATCGCCTCGTGACGGCCGAGCATGCGCCGCAGGCGGTGCACGTTGATCTCGAGCACGCGCTGCACATCCCCGTCGGCGTCGGGCCAAAGGACATCGCCAAGTCGCTCGCGCGCGGCGCCATTGGGGCCTGCGGCGAGTACGCACTTGAGCAGCTCGACCGGCTTCACGCGGATGCGGCGCGGTAGCACGGGAGCGCCATCCACCTGAATGTCGAAGTGCCCGAGGGTCCGAATCACAACTGGCGCAGCGTCGGATCGCGTTGGCGTGCGATCAGCGCCGTTGCTGGCGCAATACGATTGAAGCCGTTCATTCACGTCATCGTTCCTTGCAGGCGCTTGATCCGTCCCCACCGCGGGGATCGGGCCTGCAAGGAAGTTAGTCAAGACGTGAAGCGTGGCCTGTTAGGTTCTGACCGCCAGGGGTGTGAAGTATTTACGTGCGCGGGCCGCGCTATCCCTGAATCGCCCGCAGACAATCTTCCCATCGAACCGGCGTTGCATTGAACTCCGCGCCGAAGGCGCGCAGCGCATCGCTCACCGCGTTGGCGATCACCACGGGCGGGGCGATCGCACCTCCTTCGCCCAGGCCCTTCACGCCGAGCGGATTGAGTGGCGAGGGCGATTCCTGGTGGATGACGGTGATCGGCGGGGTGTCGCTCGCGGTGGGCAAGAGGTAGTCCATGAAGCTGCCGGTGAGCAGCTGACCGTGCTCGTCGTACCGGATCTCCTCGAACAGCGTGCCGCCGATGCCTTGCACCAGTCCGCCGCGAACCTGGTTTTCGGCAACGGCCGGATTGATCAGCACGCCGGCGTCGTGCACCGACACGTACTTCTCGATGGTGATCGCGCCGGTGTTCGCATCGACCGCGACAATCGCCGCGTTGGTGGCGTACGACCAGGTCACCGTCGGCGGCTCGTAGTACGCATTGGCCTCCAGTCCGGCTTCGACGCCCTCGGGCCGCTTGTGGTCCCAACCCGGCTTGGCCGCTTGCGCGATCTGCTTGAGCGTGACGTGCATGTTCGGCACGCCCTTCACGCCGACGCCACCATCGCGAAACTCCAGATCGGCACTAGCGGCCTCCAGCATGTTCGAGGCGACCGCCAACACCTTGTCCTGCACCTTGTCGCTGGCCTGCAGCAACGCCGCCGAGCCGGTGACCGCGCTGCGGCTGGCGATGGTGCCGTAGCCCATCGGCACTGCGGCAGTGTCCGAGACGGTGACCACGACTTGCTCCAGCGGCACACACCATTTCTGCGCGGCGATCTGCGCGAAGATCGTTTCGTGCGCCTGACCTTGTGCGCACGAGCCGGTAGCCACGACCACCATGCCTGTCGGATCGACGCGCACCGAAGCGCCCTCGAACGGACCCACGCCGGTGCCTTCGACATAGCAGCCGAAGCCGATGCCCAGATAGCGGCCCTGCTTGCGCGCATCGGCCTGCCGTTTGCGGAAGGCATCGAGGCCGCCTGCCTTGGCGGGACACAACTCCTCGATCGCGCGGCGCAGCGCCTTCGGGTAGTCGCCCGAGTCGTACTTGATCGGCACGCCGTCGCGGTACGGCAGCCCTGCATCGAACGGCATGCGTTCGGGCGTGACCATGTTGCGCAGGCGCACCTCGGTGGGTTCCAGTCCGCACGCATGCGCTACCAGATCGATCGCGCGCTCCACCGCGAACACGATCTCGGGCCGTCCGGCACCGCGGTACGGCGCATTGGGCGTCTTGTTGGTGATGACGACGCGGCCCTCGGCTTCCAGGTGCGGTATGTCGTACGGGCCCATCGAATGCGCGATCGAGTTCACCGCGCAGGTGGTGCCGATCGGCGAGTACGCGCCCGAGTCGAGCACGAAGCTGTCTTTGATGGCGTGGATGCGGCCGCTGTCGTCGAAGCCGATCTCCAGTTCATGCACGTTATCGCGCGCATGGGCCGAGTTGGCGATGTGCTCCTGGCGGTCTTCCACCCATTTCACCGGACGGCGCAGCCGCTTGGCCAGAAACGCCACCATCAGATCTTCCGGATACACATGGCCCTTGCCGCCAAAGCCGCCGCCGACATCGGGCGCGATGCAGCGCACCCGCTCCTCGGGCATCTTCAACAGCATCGCCACTTCGCGGCGCACCCAGTGGACGACCTGCGTCGACGACCAGATGGTCAGGCTGTCGGTGCGCGCATCGTAGTCGGCGAGGATTGCGCGGCATTCCATCGGCATGGCCGCGTAACGATGCATCGTGAAGCTGCGCTTGAGCCGGCGCGGTGCCTTGTCCATTGCCGCGCCGCCCTGGCCTTTAGTGGTGCGGATGAACCCGGCTTCATTCGATTTAAGCGCTTCATGCACGATGGCTGCACCGGGCTTGAGCGCGGCATACGGGTCGACCACCGGCGGCAGCGCTTCGAGATCGACGTCGATCAGCTCGATCGCGTCTTCGCACAGATAGCGATCGCGCGCCACCACCAGCGCCACCGACTCGCCGCAATAGCGCGCCTTGTCGATTGCGATCAGCGGCTGGCCGGGAATCTCGATTTTGTGATCGAACCGCTCGCGCCAGCCCTTGGGCATCACCACCTGCATGCCGGCGAGCGGCCCGATCTCGTTGTGCAGATCGAGGCCGGAGTACGCCGCGACCACACCGGGCAGCGCGCGTGCCGCGGCCAGATCGACCGACTTCACGCGCGCGTGCGGCAGCGGGCTGCGCAGAAACGCCACGTGCGCCATGCGCGGCAGCACCATGTCGCCGACGAACTGGCCCTCGCCCAGCAGCAGGTGCCTGTCTTCGCGGCGCGCAACCGACTTGCCGACGAACGCCCAGCGTGGATCGCTCATGGCTTGGCTCCTTTCGATGCCGCG
>CADECO010000022.1:24088-30156 GCA_902825905.1 uncultured beta proteobacterium | reverse complement strand
GCGGCTTCGATGCCGCGTACTCAACAACGGCGGCAACCATCCCCGCGTAGCCGGTGCAGCGGCACAGCACCGCCGACATGCCTTCACGCACCTGGGCTTCGGTCATCGGGCCGTGGGTGGCGACCAGATCGAGCGCGGTCATCAGCATGCCCGGCGTGCAGAACCCGCACTGCAGTGCCTGGTGCTTGGCGAACAACGCCTGCAGCGGATGCATCGTCCCATCGGCACTGGCGAGCCCTTCGATCGTCGCGATCGTTGCGCCTTGTGCCTGGACTGCGAACATCAGACACGAGCGCGCCGCCTGACCGTTGAGATGCACGGTGCACGCCCCGCACACGCCGTGCTCGCAGCCGACGTGGGTGCCGGTGAGGCCCAGTTTCTCGCGCAGGAAATCGGCGAGCAGCAGGCGCGGTTCGGCATCCGCCGAGTGCTGTTCACCGTTGACGGTGAGGGTGATGGTGGTCATGGCGTGATGTCTCGTGGAAAGGGGGCGACGGTGCGATCGCTAGGCATGGCCGCAGGCCTGCATCAGCGCTCGGCGCGTCATCTCGCGCAGCAGCCGGCGCCGATAGTCGGCCGAACCGTGCGCGTCGCTGGCTGGTGCGCCCGCCGCTGCTGCGGCTTGTGCTGCGCGATCGATGGCCGCGACTCCGCCGCTGACGATGATGGCTTCAGCCTCATCCAAGCGGACGGGCCCCGGGCCGACCCCGCACGCGGCGATGCTCGCAGCGGTGATCTTGTCTCCGCGCATCGTCAACTGCGCACCCACGCCTGCGAGTGCGAAATCGCCGTGGCGCCGGCTGATCTCGGCGAAGGCGGCGCGCGACCCGGACACGGCCTTCTTGAAGCGCAGTTCGATGAGCACTTCGTCGGCTTGCAGTGCAGTGGAAAGCATGCCGGTGAAGAAATCTGTGGCTGCGACGCGGCGGCTGCCGCGCGTACCGCGCACCACGAGCGTTGCATCGAGCGCGCGTACCACCGCCGGATCCTCGGCCGCCGGATCGGCATTGGCGACGCTGCCGCCGATGGTGCCGCGCGTGCGGATCGGCAGATGCGCGATCCATCGGGTTGCCGCGTGCAGCAACGGCACGTGCTGTTCGATCAACGCCGAGGTCTCGATCGTGCGCTGGCGGGTCATGGCGCCGACGGCGATCTCGTCGCCCTCTTCGCGGATGTAGTCGAGCGCGCGCACCGCGTTGAGGTCGATCAGGACCGCCGGCCGGGCCAGACGGAAGTTCATCGTCGGCACCAGCGACTGGCCGCCGGCCAGCAGCTTGGCCTCGCCGCCGTGCGCGGCGAGTGCGGCGACCACTTCGTCAACCGTAGTGGGCGCGAGGTATTCGAACTTGGCGGGCTTCACGGGGCAGCGATCTCCGTTTTTCTAGGTGCGACAACTGCGGCGGCAGCTTCGCGCGAATCGTATCGTCGCGTCAGGCCAGCATAGCATCGTCGACTCGGCACCCAGAGTGCGCGTATTCGGTGCGTACACAGTGCCCCGTCATTGGGACGCAGTACTTCGGGGCGCCCCGATATGAAGCCCTGTGCCGAGCGAACACGTCGAGCACCGCGCCAGCGCAGTGACCGTCAATGCCGCAGAGCGGGCGACGTGCGCCACTGCGCGCACCAGTGTTGAAAGCTGCCAGCGCCGGGAACTTCGCGCTGCGCTCCGGTCGAACACGCGGTACCAACGCTTGCTGCTCAATTCCAAATTCATGAACTCGACGCGAAGCTTGCATCGCGCTGAATCGATCGATCGTTGCTCGCCCGTCGCGACCTACCTGAACCACTGGCGTGCACGGCTGTGCGCCTTGCGCGTTATACGTAGCGCATTCGCCGTCAGCCTGGCGATGATTGCCGCGCCGGCATTCGCGTTCGGTCTCGACGAGGTGGCCGAGCGCGCGCGCCAACTGGCGGCTGCTCCCTTCAAGCCGGACAGGCAACTGCCAGCCGCGCTCCGTAACCTGACGCACGACCAATACCACCGCATCCGCTTCAAACCCGAACAAAGCCTGTGGCGCACGGAGAAACTGCCGTTCGAACTGGCGTTCTTCCACGTGGGCTTCAACTTCGATCAGCCGGTGCGCATCCACGAGGTGAGCACCAGCGGTGTGCGCGAGATCGACTACCGGCCCGAATGGTTCGATCAAGGTGGCAACGAGCTCGATCCGAAAGCGCTCAGCAAGCTCGGCTTCGCGGGATTTCGCGTGCACTACCCGGTCAACACGCCGAAGTTCAAGGACGAGGTGTTGGTGTTCCTCGGTGCGAGTTATTTCCGCGCGCTCGGCAAAGGGCAACGCTACGGACTCTCCGGGCGCGGTTTGGCGATCGACACTGCGCTTGCCTCAGGCGAGGAGTTTCCGCGCTTCACCGAGTTCTGGATCGAGCGTCCCGACGCCAACGCCAAAGACCTCACCATCTATGCGCTGCTCAACTCGCGTCGCGCCACCGGGGCCTATCGATTCGTGCTCAAGCCTGGGGTCGAAACCGCGATCGAAGTCAAAGCGCGGCTGTATCTGCGCGAGAACATCGCCAAGCTGGGCCTCGCCCCGCTCACCAGCATGTTCATGTTCGGCGAGAACCAGCGCCCGCAAGGCGAAGGCTATCGGCCCGAACTGCACGATTCCGACGGATTGTCGATCCACGCCGGCACCGGTGAGTGGATCTGGCGTCCGCTGGTAAATCCGCGCCGGCTGCTCACCACCTCGTTCGCGCTCACCAATCCACTCGGCTTCGGGCTGATGCAACGTGACCGCTCGTTCGCAAGCTACGAAGATCTCGATGCCCGTTACGAGTTGCGACCGAGCGCCTGGGTCGAGCCCAAGGGCAAGTGGGGGGAAGGCCGCATCGAACTGGTGCAAATCCCTACGCCCGATGAGACCAACGACAACATCGTGGCCTATTGGGTACCCAACGCGGTGCCCAAGCCGCGCGAGGGCTTCGAGATCGAATACCGGATGTTGTGGCAGCGCGAGACCGAATCGCGACCGCCGCTCGCCTGGGTGACGCAGACGCGTCGCGGCCCGGGTCAGCAGAGGAAGCCAGACGGCACGCTCCAGTACATCGTCGACTTCGCCGGCCCCGCGCTCACCAAGCTCACCGCCGACGCGAAGATCGACACGGTGGTGACCAGCGACAGCAACGGCCAGATCGTCGAGTCGGCCGCCCTGCATAACGAAGTGACCGGCGGCTGGCGACTCGTAGTGCGCGTGCGCCGCCTCGACGACAAGAAGCCGCTCGAGCTGCGCGCGTTCCTGCGCAACGGCAGCGAGACTCTGACCGAAACTTGGAGCTACATCGTGCCGTCGGCATGAACGATCACATGCAATCCACTGCTCATCCCCTGGCCATGCCGCCGTTGCGGCGAACGAGCATGGCTCCGCGCGATTGGCCGCACCTTAGCGCGCCTCGTAAGGCGCCCTGTCCCGCGCCGTCCCCCGTTCAAATACCGCTCGCTGCCGCGGCTGAGCACGCATCGAAGGCTCGTTTGCCGCGCGCGTGGCTGCGCCGTGCGCTGCTTGGCTTGCTGGTCGTGATGCAGACCTGGATCGCCACAGGCTTCATGGCGAGCACACTGCCGTATCAGGGCACCGACGTGCTCGAAATCGCGATGCTCGTACTGTTCGCGATCCTGTTCGGCTGGGTGTCGTTCGGCTTCTGGACCGCGATGGCGGGTGTGGCGTTGGTGCTGAGCAAGCGCGACCGGCAGGCGTTGCGCGTGCCCGCCGACACCCCGATCGAGCCTGGCGCGCGCACGGCAATCGTCATGCCGATCTGCAACGAAGACGTCGCGAGCGTATTCGCTTGTCTGGGCGCGACGTTCGATTCCCTGCAACGCACCGGTCAACTCGATCGGTTCGACTTCTTCGTGCTGAGCGATACCCACGACCCCGCACTGCGTGGAGAGGAGTCGCAGGCATGGCTGCAGCTATGCCAGTCGCGCCGGGCGTTCGGGCGCGTGTTCTATCGCTGGCGCCGGCACCACATCAAGCGCAAGAGCGGCAACGTCGCCGACTTCTGTCGCCGCTGGGGCGCGAACTACCGCTATCTCGTGGTGCTCGATGCCGATAGCGTCATGAGCGGCGAATGCCTGGTGTCGTTGGTACAGACGATGCAAGCCGAGCCTCAGGCCGGCATCATCCAGACCGCACCGATCGCGGTCGGACGCGACAGTCTGCACGCGCGCATCCAGCAGTTCGCCACCCGCGTCTACGGACCGGTCTATACCGCCGGGCTGCACTTCTGGCAGCTCGGCGAAGCCTCGTACTGGGGCCATAACGCGATCATCCGCATGGCGCCGTTCATGCAGCACTGCGCGCTGGGCCGGCTGCCCGGGCGCGGTCCGCTCGCCGGTGAGATCCTGTCGCACGACTTCGTCGAAGCAGCACTGATGCGTCGTGCCGGCTGGCAGGTGCGGATCGCCTACGACCTGCCCGGCAGTTACGAGCAGATGCCGCCCAACCTGCTCGACGAGTTGAAACGCGACCGGCGCTGGTGCCAGGGCAACCTGCTCAATCTGCGTCTGCTGGCCACGCGCAGCCTGCACCGGGTGCATCGCTTTACCTTTATCGCCGGTGCGCTCGCCTACGGCTCGGCGCTGCTGTGGGCGATGCTGCTCGCACTGTCGACGCTGCTGCTGGCAGCGCACGTATGGGGTGAAGCGCGCTACTTCGTGCAGCCATACCAGTTGTTTCCGATGTGGCCTGAATGGCGGCCCGAGCGCGCGATCGCGCTGCTCAGCACCACGGCTGCGCTGTTGTTCGCGCCGAAGCTCCTGGCGGTGCTGATGGCGCTCGTGCGCAATCGACATGGTTTCGGCGGTGGCCTGCGGCTTATCGCGAGCGCGCTCGCCGAGTTCGTCGGCTCGGCCTTGCTCGCACCGGTGCGGATGATGTTCCACTCCCAGTTCGTGCTGCAGGTGCTGGCCGGCCGCAAGCTGCGCTGGAGTTCGCCGCAGCGCGACGACGCCGAAACCACCTGGCGCGAAGCTTGGCAGCGGCATGGTTCGCACACCGGCATCGCGGCGGCGTGGACGCTGCTCGTCTATCACCTCGATCCGGCGTACCTGTGGTGGATGCTGCCGGTGCTGGGCGCGGTGCTGCTGGCCGTGCCGGTGTCGGTGTGGACCAGTCGTGCCTCGCTGGGCCGGCGTGCGCGGGCGTGGGGCTTGTTCCTGATTCCCGAAGAGGCACGGCCGCCGCGCGAGATTCTCGAGGCGCTTGTCGTGCCCACCGATCGCGACGACCTCGCCGGCGATCTGCGTTACCGGATTGCGTGAGTTGCATGCACGGCGCTACGCTCGCGCCGTGGACGCTCCGGAAGCATCAATCGCCCTGTTGCTCGACATCGACGGCACGCTCGTCGAATTCGAGTCCCATCCCGACGCGGTACGACTCGATCGTGCCCTGATCGCGTTGCTGTCGGAGCTGGAAACCCGGCTCGGTGGAGCGCTCGGCATGGTGAGCGGGCGTTCGGTCGAGGCGATCGATCGGCTGCTGCATCCGGTGAAGCTGCCCGCTGTGGGGCTGCATGGCGCGCAGTACCGCATGCGTGCGGGCGATCCGGTGCACGTGCTGGCGGCGACCTTGCCCGATCGCCTGCGGGCCGATGTCGGCGCGCTGGCCCGGCGTAGCGACGTGCGCATCATCGAAGACAAGGGCGGGATCGCGATCGCGCTGCACGTCGCCGACGACAGCACCGGCAGTGCCGACCTCGAACAATCAATCGACACGATGTTGCGCAACCAGGCGCCGCAGTGGGCGCTGTTTCGCGGCAGACGGGTGCTGGAGATCAAGCCGCGCGCGCACTCCAAGGGCTCGGGTCTCACGCAACTCATGCGCGACGGGGCGTTCGCCAGCCGCATGCCGGTGTACCTGGGTGACGACACCACCGATCTGGATGCGTTCGATACCGTGCGCACGTTCGGCGGGATCAACGTCGCGGTCGGTACTCGTGTGGCGCACGCGGCCGACATCGTGCTCGATACCCCGGCGGTCGCGCGCGCGTGGCTGGCGCAGTTCTCGCGCTGGGTGATGCGCGAGGCGCAGGCGCCCGATCCGCTGTTGATGCGA
>CADECO010000022.1:18542-23988 GCA_902825905.1 uncultured beta proteobacterium | reverse complement strand
GTGGCGCAGTTGATGATCCCGACCATCGAATAGGTCTGCGGAAAATTGCCCCACAGCTCGCCGGTGTGCACGTCGATGTCCTCCGACAGCAGGCCCAGGCTGTTGCGGGTGGCGAGCAGCCGCTCGAACATCTCGCGCGCCTCGACCGTCTTGCCGATGCGGGCGAGCGCGTCGATGTACCAGAACGTGCAGATGGTGAAGGCGGTGCGCGGGGTGCCGAAATCGTCCGGCGTAGCGTAACGGTAGACGTGCGTGCCGTTCTTCAGCTCGCGGCCGATCGCCTCCACCGTGGCGATCCAGCGCGGGTCGCGGGCTTCGAGCAGACCGACTTCGCCGATCAGCAGCACGCCGGCGTCGAGCGCGTCGCCGCCGAACCGGTCGACGAACGCATTGCGCCGCTCGCTCCAGGCCTCGGCGAGGATGCGCTCGCGGATCTCGCGGGCGCGTTCCAGCCAATGCGTGTGGCGATCGACCCGACCCAGCCGCGCCGCGATCTTGGCCAGGCGATCGCACGCCGCCCAGCACATCAGCGCCGATGAGGTATGGCGCCCGGCGCGGGTGCGCAGCTCCCACATGCCCGCATCCGGTTTGTCGTACAGCGCGTAGGCGCGCTCGCCCGCCCATTCCAGCCGCTCGAAGTCGTGCGCCTGCGGCTGGCGCAACAGCCGCGCATCGAAGAATGCCTGCGTGGCCGCGAGCACGACATTGCCGTAGACGTCGAACTGATCGTGCTGGTAGGCGGCGTTGCCCGCGCGCACCGGCTTGTGACCGCGATAACCGGCGAGATTGTCGATGGTGCGCTCGGGCAGCTCGGCCTCCATGCCGATGCCGTACACCGGCTGCAGCCGACCGTGCCGGGCAGCGTGGTGTTCGAGGTTGGCGAGATAACCCAGGTAGTTCTCCATCGTCGCCACTTCTGACAGCGCATTGAGCGCGCGCACTACGAAAAACGCATCACGCAGCCAGCAGTAGCGATAGTCCCAATTGCGTTCGGTGCCTTCGGCTTCAGGGATGCTGGTGGTCATCGCCGCGAGAATCGCGCCGGTTTCCTCGAATGTGCACAGCTTGAGGGTGATCGCGGCGCGCACTACGGCGTCTTGCCATTCCAGTGGCAGGCCGAGCGGCCGCACCCAGGTGCGCCAGTAGTTGATGGTGTTCTCTTCGAACTCGCGCGCGGTCGTGCTGATGCCCGAGCCGAGCGTCTCGTCGGCGCCGAACAGCAGGTTGCCGGGCTGATCGAGCAGGAACGGCGTCTCGTCGGCGATGTAGGTGACCGGCAGGTCGGTGGTCAGCCGCAGTGCGAGCCCGGAGTTGACGAAGCGCAGGTGATTGCTGCCGCGCGTGATGCTGCCTTGCGTAGCGCCATAGTCGAAGCCCGGTCGCAACCGGATGCGTACGCGCGGCCGGCCGCGTGGCTCCAGCCTGCGCACCAGCATCAACGGCCGGAACATCCGTCCGCGCATCACGAAGCGCGGCGCGAAATCGGTGATCCGCACGCCGTTGCCGTGGCGGTCCCACAACGTGGTCTCGAGCACCGCGGTGTTGCGCAGATAGCTCTGCTCGGCACGCGCGAAATCCTCGACCTCGATCGAGAAGTGGCCGCGCCGCTCGGCGAGCGGTCGGCCGTTGTCGTCGACGAGCGCGTAGAACACCGGATCGCCGTCGGGGCGCGGCAGGCAGCACCACTGCACGCTGGCGCGCTCATCGACAAGCGCATTGAACGAGCAGTTGCCGATCGGGCCCAACTGCAGATTGGAGCGGGGGGAGGCGGGGGTCATGTTGTTCTTCAATCGAATGCGCTACCGCAATGGCAAGCCGCAGATGAATGCAGATCGACGCAGATGAAATTCGGTCTGGACCAAGGCTGCCGGGCCAGGCGAAGCTGTACCGGACGAACTGGACCGGACGAACGATACTCCGGCCAAGGCCCGTGGCGTTATGGCTGGCGCTGACGGTCGCGACCCGATCTGCGGCGAACCGCGCGCATCTGCGTCTGGTCGTGCGCCCGACCTTACCGCGGCGCTACCCGTTGCCCGCCAATGGTCTCCACCCGCAGCCGTTGCGGCCCCTGCTCGCGCTCGAACGCGCGCATGCGTTGGCGCTGGCGCACGCGAGCGGCGTCCATGAGCATGTGCCCGGCCCAGCGGTATACGTTGTTCTGCTTCACCGTGCTGCGCATGATCTGCATGCGCTCCTGCCGCTCGGCTCGCGACATGGTGAGCGCGCGCTGGAACGCCTGCGCGGTCTGATCGATGTCGAACGGATTGACCAGAATCGCCTCGCGCAGCTCGCGTGAGGCGCCGGCGAACGTGGAGAGCACGAGCGCACCGTCTTCGTCGGAGCGTGCGGCCACGAACTCTTTGGCCACCAGGTTCATGCCGTCGTGCAGGCTGTTGACGATGCAGAAGTCGCACGCACGATAGAGCTCGAACACCTGCTGCGGATCGCGGTGCTCGCCGATCAGGATCACCGGCTTGTAGTCGGGCGTGCCGAAGCGCGTGTTGATGCGCTTGGCGATCCGGTGGGTGTCGCGCTGCAGCTCCTGGTAGGCCGGCAGTTTGCTGCGCGAGGGCGCGGCGATTTGCAGCACCGAGACCTTGCCGCGCCAGGCCGGTGATGTTTCCAGGAATCGCTCGAACGCCGCGAGCCGATCGACGATGCCCTTGGTGAAGTCCCAGCGCTCCACGCCCAGGCCGATGCGCACATCGGGCTTCAAGCCGTACTCGCGCTGCACGCGGGCGCGGCAATCGGCCACCGGCGGTGCCGAATCGAGCCAGCGCGGCGGCCACTCGATCGAGATCGGGTACGCCTCGACGTGGCAAAGCTGCTGCTGCCGCGACACGGTGTGATGCACGTGATCGACGTGCGCTTCGATCGAGTCGTCGACCGAGGCGAGAAAATTCTGGACGTGGTCGCGGGTGTGAAAGCCGACGATGTCGGCGGCCAGCATCGAGCGCAGGATGTCGCGCTTCCACGGGCAGATGCCGAATGCTTCGGCGTTGGGCCAGGGGATGTGCCAGAAGATCGCGATGGTGGCATCGGGCAGCTTGGCGCGCAGCAATCCGGGCAGCAGTGCGAAGTGATAGTCCTGCACCAGGATCAGCGGTCGGGGCGTGTTCACCGCGCGCAGTACCGACTCGGCGAATCGCTCGTTGACGGCGACGTAGTGCTTCCAGTCGGCCGGCCGGAACGCCGGACGCACGAACGCCAGGTGACACAGCGGCCACAGCCCCTCGTTGGCGAAGCCGTAGTAGTAGCCCTGCTCCTCCTCTTCCGTCAGCCAGACGCGTTGCAGCGCGTAGCTCGGGTTGTTCGGCGGCACGGCGACGCGGTCGTTCTGGTCGACGACGATGCGATCGGCCGAACCGCTGCCGTGCGCGACCCAGATCCCGGAGCAGGCGCGCATGATCGGCTCGATCGCGGTGACCATGCCGCTTGCCGGATACTGCACCGCGATGCGATCGCCCTGATGCTGATGGATGTAGGGCTCGCGATTGGACACGACGATCAACTGCGAGGCGCCGACGTGGTTCTGCACCACGTGGCGCAATGCTTCAGGCGTCCAGTTCTCGCGGAAGTCGGATTCCATGCGTTGCGCGCGCTCCGCCTCGCGCAGCACGGTGCGGATCTCATCGAGCACCGCATCATTCGTGCCCTTCGCGCTGGAGTCGGTGCGGTATTCGCCGCGGCTGATCTCGCGCTTCAACTGCTGGATCCAGCCGCGCAGCACCAGCCAGGCGATGAACATGCTCATCAGCGCCAGGCCCACGGTGCCGATCGCGGCGAACGCGATGAGGTAGTCGCGTGCGCGCGTCTGGCGCCGATCGATGAAGCTCAGGTCATGAACGATTGCGACGTGCGACACGCTCGGTACCGCGGTCTCCATCGGGAATCGGGCGACGTGCAACAGACCGCGCGGCGACTCGACGATCTGGAAGTTCTGCTCGGTGACCGGGCCAGTCGCGCAGCCCACTTCGCTCGGCAGCCGCTCGGTGCGATACATCGCTCGGCCGTCTTGTCCGCACACGGCGATCGCAAGCAGGCGCTCGTCGGCTGTCACGCGAGACAGATAGCGCTCGACCTGCGGACCGGCGCGGCGCGCGAGCAACGGCGCGAGTCCTTCCTCGAACGAACGCATGATGACCTTGGCGCGCATCTCGATGTCGGCGCGAAACCAGTTGGTCAGGATTCGATCGACGTAAGGCACGGCAAGCACGGTCGCGATACCCAGCACCAGCAGCATGGGTAGCCCGAAGCGAAGTGCCAGACCCTTGAACATGGGGGCCTCCTTACAGCGGCAGCGGAACTGATTGGAGTGCGGAGCAATGCATCCGCGAAGGTTGCCCGGGAAGGGCGCTGGGGCGTGCAACATCGGCGTCGCGTCCGCAGCGCGCGCACGTCCCGTCGCAGGCAAGCTTGTTTCCCTGGAGCGTACTCCGCAGACCACCCCACGGCGCGCGAGTTCGCCTAAATCGGATGGGCGGTATAGCTGGCGGTGCGAATGAGGCTTGACAAGGGCGTGACTGCACCGCGCCGCAGCCGCGTTGGCAGCGAACGTCCAACGTCTACCAAGTTCTACTGTGACTGATCAGCGGCGATCAGATCAGCCGCCTTCTCCGCGATCATGATCACCGCGGCATTGGTGTTGCCCGATACCACGTTGGGCATGATCGACGCGTCGACCACGCGCAGCCCGGTGAGACCGCGCACGCGCAACTTCGGATCGACGACGGCGCGCGCGTCCACGCCCATGCGGCACGTGGAAGTCGGGTGGTACACGGTGCCGCCGGCTTCACGCGCGTAATTGAGCCAATCCTCGTCGGTCTGCGCGCGCGCGCCCGGCGCGTACTCGGCCTTGACGTACGGCCGCATCGCCTTCGATTGACCGAGCTGGCGCAGCGCTTTCAAGCCGGCAATCGCGGTCTGCCGATCGCCGTCGGTCGACAGATAGTTGTACTGGATCTCCGGCGCTTCAGCGGGATCTGCCGATCGGATGCGCACATGGCCGCGCGACTGCGGTCGCAGCGGCGACATCGAAAGAATGAATCCCGAGAACGGATGCAGCGTCGTGCCCATCTTCTCGGTGCTGAAGTTGATGAAGTAGAGCTGCACATCGGGCCATTGCACTTCGGCCCGCGTGCGCATGAACGCGCCGCCATAGCCCGCGCTCACGGTGAGCGGTCCGCGCCGGAACAGCAGGTATCGCAATCCGACCAGCGCGCGACCGAACAGGTTGCCCATCGAATCGTTGAACGTGATCGGTCGCGTGCACTGCCACACCGTGCGCACGTAGAAGTGATCCTGCATGTCTTCGCCGACACCGGGTGCATCCAGCACCATCGGAATGCCATGACGCTCGAGCAGCGAACGCGGCCCCACGCCGGAGAGCTGCAGCAACTGCGGTGAGTTGAACGAGCCGCCGCAGAGCAGCACTTCGCGCTTCGCG
>CADECO010000022.1:15626-18442 GCA_902825905.1 uncultured beta proteobacterium | reverse complement strand
ACGGTGAGCAGTCCGCCCGCGCCGTGATAGGCATCACCGCCCCGCAACTGATCCTCGGAGCGCTTGAAGTACGGCAGCACGTCGTCGTAGCCCCAGCCCGGATTGCCCAGCCGCGCCCATTCGTCGAAGTCGTAGCGATTGCCGCGGATGTAGACCAGACCGTTGATCGAGCTCGATCCGCCCAGCACCTTGCCGCGCGGGGTGAACACGCTGCGCTGATTGAGCTGCGGCTCGGGCGCCGACTGGAACATCCAGTTCACGCTGGGTTCGGCGAACAGCTTGCCGTAGCCCAGCGGCACGTGGATCCATGGATTGGTGTCACGCGGACCGGCTTCGAGCAGCAGCACGCGATGTGCGTTGTTCTCGGTGAGCCGGTTGGCCAGCACGCAGCCGGCCGAACCGGCCCCGACGATGATGAAGTCGTAGTCGCGAGCGGTGGTCATGGTTTGGTGGATTCGCCGCTGGCGACCAGTGCCGCGACCGCGAGGCTTTGCGCCGAGCCTTGCGCCTGCAATCCGGCCACCACGCCGGCGCGATCGGTCGGTACGCGGTTCTGACTCATCTTCCACTTGCCCACCAGCCGCGTGATCGTCAGCTCCACCCCGACGATCGCGCGCAGCTGCATGGCGATGAAATCCTCGGGCGCATCGCTCACGTGCCAGGGTTTGGCGAACTGCGCTTCATGCTCGTCGGTGAGCCCTTCGAGAAACGTGCGCAGCCAGCTCGCATCGTCGATCGCACGCAACGTGCCATGCGCGTGCACCACCGCATAGTTCCATGTCGGCACGACTTTCGCGCTCAGCTGTTTGGTGGGGTAGTGCGACGGAGTGATGTAGATCTGCGGGCCTTGAAATATCGCCAGCGCGTCGATGCCGTCGCCGAGCTGTTTCCATAGCGGATTGGCGCGCGCCACGTGGCCGCGCAGCACGCCAAACGGCGCCGGGGCGTCATGCACTCGCAACGGGAAATGATTGGCGAGCAACCCTTCGCTCGTGTGAATCACCACGCTTGCCAGCGGCTGCGCGCGGATCAACGCGTGCATCACCTCGACGCGCGTTTCCTCGAATTGGCTCGGCAGGTACATCGCTCGCTTTCCTCGTGTCGATCGCTTGGTGTCAGTGGTACGGGATCAACGGCAGCGGATCAACGGATGCTAGCGAACGGTCTTGCCGACGAACCGATGGATCAGATCGGCCAATTCGTTTTCCTTCTTCGCGTAGTGATGATCGGTGTCCTTGATCATCACCTGCTCCGAGCCGGGAATGTGTTCGAGCGCACGCGCGCGCTGCCGTGCGCTGTCCACCACCCAATTGATGTCCTTCTCGCCGTACACGTCGAGCACCGGCAGGCGGATCTTGCCGGGGAACCACTCGATGCCCAGTTGCGGAATGCTGATCAGGCTCGCGCCCCAGTAGCGGCCGGTCAATCCCATCGAGATCCAGGCCGCGAACGGGGGTTCGGGCGTGTCCATCAGGTACACGTTCGACATCCACGCGCCCATGCTGTGCGAGGCGAGCACGATCGACTTGTAGCCCTTCGATTGCAGGAACCGCGCGGCTGCCGCGATGCGCTCACCGGCTTGCGGAAATAGCGCCGGATGGTAGTCGTCGACCGTGGCGCCTTCGCCCTTGGCCACCGGCATCTGCACCGAGAGGGTGGTGTAGCCGATGTCGTGCAGGCGCGCGCGTAGCACGCCGATCACGCCATGGTCCGGATGCACACCCACGCCGTGCACCAGCACGATCGCCACCTTGGCACCGGATTTCTCGGCGAACAGGTTGAGGAACTTGTGGCCGTCCTTCAGTTCCAGCCACACCGGGTCGCCGACGATGACCGCCGGAACGACTTCATCGGCCCAGCGTTTTTCGCGCGCGTAATCCTGCGCGGAGGCGACACCGAACGGTGCCAGGGCAATGAATGCGATCACCGCTAGACGCAGCAAGTTCATGGGGAGGACACCGAGCTTCGGTGAAACGGTGGAGGCGGCATGATAGCGCCGGCTGCCTTGGCGTCCGCGCTTGCCGCGTTCGGATCGGATCAAGCCAACCGTAGAGCCGCGAGCGCGACACACCCGCACGTGGCTTGCCCACCGTCGCGAAAACTCGGACACTTGGGTACAAACAGGGTCGCTAAAGGAGAAGCACGATGAGCGCACACCCCGAACTTCAATCCGCAGCCGCAGCGGAAGCCGTCGTCGATTCAGTGCACGACGCCACGCGCCCGATGCACGACACCACGCGCCGCCGCACGATCCAGGCGCTCGCGGGCCTGGGCTCCGCTGCAATCGCCGCGCCTGCACTGCTCCGTTCTGCGCACGCGCAGGCGAAGACGCTCTACGTGAACACCTGGGGCGGCAGCTGGACTGCGGCCGAGGAAGCCGCGTACTACAAGCCGTTCACCGAGCAGACTGGCATTCGCGTCCGCACCGTCGCCCCGGTGTCCTACGCCAAGTTGAAGGCGCAGGTGCAATCGAAGTCCTATGAATGGGATCTCACCACGATCGAGCAAGGCGAGCTGTTGCGAGCCGAGCGCGAGGGCCTGGTCGAGCCGATCGACTGGAAGGTCCTGCAGAAGGACAAGCTGTTCCCGGATGCCACGTTTTCCAACGGTGTGGCCGGATGCGCGCTCGGCACAAACCTCGCCTATCGCACTGACAAGTTCCCGGGCGGCGGCCCGAAGAACTGGGCCGACTTCTGGAATGTCGAGAAATTCCCCGGACCGCGCTCGATGATCAACAACCCGGTGCGCGCCCTCATCTTCGCGCTCTCGGCCGATGGCGTGGCGCCCGACAAGATGTTTCCGCTCGATGTCGATCG
>CADECO010000022.1:7143-15526 GCA_902825905.1 uncultured beta proteobacterium | reverse complement strand
GGTGGGCATGAGCAATGCCGTAGCCGCGGGCAATGCGTCGAGCTGGGCCGTCCGCGCGATGCTCGCGCCGGCGGTCCTGTTCCTGATCGCCTGTTTTGTGATCCCGGTGATCTATGTGCTGGCGCAGAGCGTCACCGGCACCAACGCTCCGATCGGTCATTTCCAACGGCTGGCCACCGTGCCGGTCTACTTGAAGGTGCTGGCCAACACGTTCACCACGTCGCTGCTGGTGACCTTCTGGTGTCTCGTGCTGGGCTATCCGCTCGCCTACGTCATGGCGACCCGCAAGGGGCCGATCGCCATCGTGCTGTTCGCGGTCGTGGCAATGAGCTTCTGGACCGGCTTCGTGGTGCGCACCTATGCCTGGCTTGTCATCCTGGGCAACAAGGGGGTCCTGGTCGCGTTGGCCTCGCTGTTCGATCTGGGCCCGCCACCGCAGCTCCTGTTCACTTCGCTCGCCTCGACGCTCGGCATGACGCACATCCTGCTGCCATTCATGGTGCTTGCGCTCTACGGCGTGATGCGCCGGATCGATCCGACGCATCTGCGCGCGGCGCACAGCCTGGGCGCGCCGCCGTTTCGTGCGTTCCGCGAGGTGTTCCTGCCGCTCAGCCTGCCCGGCGTGGTGAACGGCTCGATCCTGGTGTTCACGCTGTGCCTGGGTTTCTACGTCACGCCCATTCTGCTGGGCACGCCGCGCGACATGATGATCTCGCAGCTCATCACGCAGCAGGTCGAAGAGCTGCTCGCCTGGGACTTCGCTGCCGCGCTCGCCGCGGTGCTGCTTTTCTTCACGCTGGTCTTGCTTGCCATCTACAACCGCATCGCCGGCCTGGATCGACTATGGGGCTGAATCGCAGCGACGCGTTGCGGGGCATGCCGGTGATGTTCCTGGCGGTGCTCTCGGGGTTGTTCCTGCTCGCGCCGATCCTGGTCGTGGTGCCGATGTCGTTCTCGACCTCGATCTCGTTCGAATTCCCCCCGCCGGGATATGGCCTGGGCTACTACGCCAAGTTTGCGACCGACGCCGACTGGCTCGAGCCCACGGCCAACAGTTTCGTCGTCGCGGCGGGCACGACGGTCCTCACCTTGTTGCTCGTGATCCCCGCATCGTTCGCCTACGTGCGCCATCGTTTCTGGGGCCGCGATGCGATCAACCTGCTCATCCTGTTGCCGCTGATGGTGCCGCACGTGGTGAGCGGCCTGGGCTATTACGGCTACTTGAGCGCGATTCAGCTGCGCGGCACGGCGCTCGGGGTGGTCATCGCTCACACCGCGCTCGCGATTCCGGTGGTGTTTCTGGTGATCACCGCGGCGCTCAAGGGCTTCGATCGCAACCTGGAGCGCGCGGCGATGAGCTCGGGCGCAGGGCCGCTTCGCACCTTCTGGCACGTCACGCTGCCGGTGCTGCGGCCCGGCATCATGGTCGCGGCGCTGTTCGCGTTCCTCACCTCGTTCAATGAGGCGGTGATCGCGATCTTCATCGCCGGTCGCGACGGGTCGACCCTGCCCAAGAAGATGTTCGAAAGCATCCGCCTCGAGTCCGATCCGGTCATTGCCGTCATCTCAACGTTGCTCACCGTGGCGGTGCTGATCGGCGTCGTCGCCTCCGTTCTCGTCAAATCCCGCTCGAATCATGCAACTTGATGCGCTGCTCTCGCCCCGATCGATCGCCATTCTCGGTGCCTCCGATCGACCATCGATCGGGCGCGCGCTGATCGAATCGTTGGATCGCATGGGCTTCGCTGGCGAAGTCCTGCCGATCAATCCGAAGTACGAGTCGGTGCTCGGGCGTCGATGCTATGCGAATGTGGATGCGCTGCCCGCCGCGCCCGATGTCGTTGCCTTCTGCGTTTCCTATGCGCGCGTGCGCGAGAACCTCGAGCTGGTTGCACGCAAGGGCGCGCGCGGCGCCGTGATCTATGACGGCGGATTCGCCGAGCGCGGCGCCGAAGGCAAGGCTTTGCAGGAGGCTGTGGTGGCGATCTGCCGTGAGGCGAACATCGCGCTCAACGGGCCCAACTGCATGGGCATCCTCAATCCGGTCAGCCGGACCACGACGTACATGCAGGAAGTGCGCGATCCCGCGCGGCTTGGCGGCAACGTCGGATTGATCTCGCAAAGCGGCTCGGTGTGCATCGGCATGCTCGCCGATCTGCGGCGCTTCGGGTACAGCCACGTCATTTCGTCGGGCAATGAAGCGGTCGTTACGCTGGTCGACTACCTCGATGTGCTGATCGACGAACCGCAGACCAAGGTGATCGCGCTGTTCGTCGAATCGGTGCGCAATCCGGAGCGGTTCGTCGCCGCGCTCGACCGCGCCGCCGATGCCGGCAAGCCGGTGGTCGTGCTCAAGGTCGGGCGCTCGGCGCGTACGCAGCGCGCGGTCACCAGTCACACCGGCGGCCTGGCGGGTGAGTCGCGCGTGTTCTCCGAAGTGCTGCGTGCGCATCGCGCCATCGAAGTCGACGACATGGACGCGCTCACCGAAGTGCTCGCGGTATGCCAGGGGAAGGTGCTGCCCACGGGCCCGCGAATCGGCGTCGTCACGGCCTCCGGTGGACAGGCCGAGTTGATTCTCGATGTGTCGGAGAGCTGTGGCATCGATCTGCCGCCGTTGCCTGCCGACATCCTCGAGCAGGCCGAGCGTGTGATCGGTCCGCTGGTGGGTGACGGCAATCCGCTCGATGCATGGGGCAACGGCGACTTCCGCACCAATTTTCCACACGCGCTGGCGATGCTCGATGCCAATGCGCAGTGCGACAACGTCGTGCTTTGCTCCGACTCGTTCGATCTGAATCCGATGGGCCGCCCCGAGCGTGCGCTCGACTACGCGCGTGTCGCCGTCGAGGCCGCCGCCAAGAGTCGCAAGCCGCATTTCGTGATGGGCATGCGCCCCGGGGTCATGCAGGTCTCGCAGATCGATTTCGCGCTCGAGCATGGATTGCCGACGGTGGGCGGAACACGCCAGGGGCTCGGGGCGATCGCGCAGGTGGCGCGTTGGTCGACGCGGCGCTCGCCCCCTTTAACCGAGATGACGGTGGCAGGCGGAGGCATCGGAGCGTTCAACTCGGCCGCGCAGCGCGCAACCATCCATGAAGCCGATGCCAAACGCCTGCTCGGCATGCAAGGCCTGCCGGTGACTGCGGAGGTCCTGGCAAAGTCGATCGCCGACGCGGTGCGTGCCGCGGAGACCATCGGGTTTCCGGTGGCGCTCAAAGTCGTGTCCGACGGTATCCCGCACAAATCCGATCGCGGCCTGGTCGTCATCGGCGTGCGCGACGAGACCGAGTTGGTGGCAGCGTGGCGCACGTTGGAGACGCGCATCCGCGAGCAGCAACTGACGGACAAGGTCGCCGGCTTGCTCGTGCAGGAGATGGTGAGCGGAGGCATCGAAGTGTTTGCCGGTGTCTCGCGCGATCCGGACTTCGGCCTGATGCTGGCGTTCGGATCGGGCGGCATTGCGATCGAGCTGCTTCAGGATGTGGCGCTGCGCGCCTTGCCGCTGCGGCAGGGCGATGCGCGGGCGATGGTCCAGAGCACCAAGAGCGCCAAGCTGCTGGCCGGCGCGCGATCGCATACGCCCTACGATGTCGACAGCCTTGTTGCCTGCATCGAAACCTTCGCCGCGTTCGCGCACGCCGAGCGGGCACACATCGCCGAAATCGACCTCAATCCGATCATCGTCCTGCCGGCGGGCCGCGGCTGCCGGATCGTGGACGCGCTCATCGTTCCGCGCGCACCCGTCTGAAGGAATCGCCATGGCAGCCGAACCGACAGTCCTCTACGAAACCGACGAGCGCGTCGGCATCGTCACGCTCAATCGTCCCGCCAAGCTGAACGCGATCAACGTCGACTTGCGCAAGGCTGCGGTCGAGGCGTTCCAGCGCGCCGACGAAGATCCGAACACGAGCGTGGTGCTGCTGCGCGCCAATGGCCGCAGTTTCTGCGTCGGCTACGACATCGGCGGCCAGGACCCGGAGAAGGAGAAATGGCGTCACGACGCGCTGCGCTGGCACGCGCATCTGCGGCACGGGCTGGCGTTCGAGATGACGCCCTGGGATATGCGAAAGCCCGTCATCGCCTCGGTGCAAGGCCACGCGCTGGGCGGCGGCTGCGAGCTCGCGATGTTCTGCGACCTGACGATCGCCGCGGACAACGCGCAATTCGGCGAGCCGGAAATACGGTTTTCCGATGCCGGGCCGGCGATCGTGATGCCCTGGATCATCGGTTACAAGAAGGCGCGCGAGCTGCTCTACTTCGGCGACATGATCGACGCCAAGACGGCGCTCGATCTGGGCATGATCAACCGTATCGTGCCGCTTGCCGAGTTGCCGCAGGCCTCGCTCAAGTACGCCAAGCGTCTGGCATTGATCTCGCCCGAGGCGTTGGTCGGGGCCAAGCTCTCGATCAATCGCGGTGCCGATGCCGCTGGCTTCCGCAACGCGATGATGGCGGGCCTGGACATCGTCTCGCCGCTCTACGCCGCGCGCACCGAGTTCGGCGAGAAGTTCCACGAGATCACGGCACGCGACGGCCTGGGCGCCGCGCTCAAGTGGCGCGGGGATCAGTTCAAAGAATGACTCCGACGGCGGCGAACGGCGCCTACCTGCGCCTCACCAACGTGGTGAAGTCGTACGACGGCGCCATCAACGCCGTCGACGATGTCTCGCTCGACATCGCGCGCGGCGAGTTCATCACGCTGCTGGGGCCGAGCGGATCGGGCAAGACCACGACGCTCACCATGGTCGCCGGCTTCGAGACCCCGACGCGGGGCTCGATCCTGCTTGAAGAGCGCGACCTCATCCAGCTCAAGCCGTGGCAGCGCAACATCGGCATGGTGTTCCAGAGCTACGCGTTGTTCCCGCACATGACGATCGAGAAGAACGTCGCGTTCCCGCTGCGCATGCGCGGCGTGGCGGGCGACGACGTCCGTCGGCGCGTCGATGAGGTGCTCGCGCTGGTGGGCCTGTCGGCGTTTCGCGCGCGCCATCCGCGCGAGCTCTCCGGTGGACAACAGCAGCGCGTCGCACTGGCACGCGGTCTGGTGTTCCGGCCCGACGTGCTGCTGCTCGATGAGCCGCTCGGCGCGCTCGACAAGAATCTGCGCGAACAGATGCAGGTGGAGATCAAGCGCATCCATCGCGACGTCGGCATCACCATGATCTACGTGACGCACGATCAGACCGAAGCGATGACGATGTCCGATCGCATCGCCGTGTTCAACGCCGGTCGGATCGAGCAGGTCGCCGCGCCGCTCGAGGTGTATCACCGGCCCGCTACGCGCTTCGTCGGTGAGTTCATCGGCGACAGCAATTTTCTGGAAGGCACGATCGCCGACGGGACTGAGTCGGCCGCCGCCGTCGACGGGCTGGGCCGGGTGCCGCTAGTCGCCGATCGAACCGTCGCGTCCGGCACGCACGTGGACATCCTGCTGCGTCCGGAGCGTGTGCGCGCCGTCGATCTCAGCGGAGCTGACGTGCATGCAAAGTTCGCGATCGAGACGCTGATCAACTACGGCGAGAGCATCCTCGCGATCGGCAAGCTGGCGGGCCGGCCGTTTCGGGTGCGCATCGCGGGGCTCGCGCCCGCATCATTGCGCGAAGGGGGTGAAGTGCCGGTCGGCTGGCGCGTGGAAGATATGCATGTCATCCCGCGCCCGCGGGGGTGATGGGAGAAGCGTGGCAGGTAAAGCCTGTCAATCGTCCAGCATCAGCCGCATCGGCACCATGCTCGATCGCTCGAAGCCGGCGCGTTCGTACAAGTGCATGGCCGCGGCGTTGTCGAAATCGGTGAGCAGAGAGATCCGCTTGATGCCGCGCGACGATGCGTAGCGTTTCACTGCGGTCAGCAGCGCGGTGCCTACGCCGTGGCCGCGCTGATCCGGATGCACCACCACGTCTTCCAGCCAGGCGGCTGGCGCGCCCAGGTAGGTGCTCTCGGAGAACAGCAGATTGCAGGTGCCGATCACCTGGCGTGCGGCGGCGGTGGCATCGAGTGCGACGAAGATCGTGCCGATTGCCGGATTGTCGAAAATCCGCGTGAGGCCGGTGCGCTGGCGCTCCGCATCCGGTTTGAACTCGCGCTCCTGCGCGAACAGCGCGCCAAGCAGCGCAACGAGCGCGGGCAGATCGTCGCGCGCGGCCGGTTCGACGCGGATCGATCGCGTCATGTGACGTGCTGCGCAGGCTTGCGATCAGCAAGCGTGCGATTCACTCGCGGCAGGATGTCCTGCGCGAACAAGCGCATCGAATCGTGCACGAGCGTGGGCGCCATGTAGCCGAAGTTCTGCAGCAGCACGACGTGGTCGACGCCCATGTCGTACAGCCGGATCATCTTGTCGACGAGCGTGTCAGTGTCGCCGAACAGGGCCAGGCCGCTCTTCATGATGTCGTCGTAGGTCTGGCTCTTGGCGTAGAGCCGCGTCTCGACGTAGAGATCGAACGGCTTGGCGGCGCGCTCGCGGCAGGCGGCATCCGATGCGGCGGCGTGTGCATGCAAGCACACCATGACGTCGCCCTTCGGTCCCGACTTTGGCGTCGATTGAGGCGTCGACAGGGGTGTCGATTGAGGCGACGCCTCGGGCGACTCCGCATAGCCGCGCTGATATTCGCTCACCAGCGATGCGATCTGATCGAAGGTGTCGACCGATGCGTACGGCACGCACAGCAGATTGTTGCCTTGGCGCCCGATCCAGTACGCAGCTTCCCTGGCGAGTACTGCGCAATAGATCGGCGGCGTGGGTTGCTGAATCGGCGCAACCTGCAATTGCACTTGGTCGACGCTCGTGAACTTGCCGCTGTGGCTGACGCGTTCGCCACTCAGCGCACGCTTCAGGATCGCAAGGTTCTCGTCGAAGCGCTCGCGCTTGTGCGCCGGGTCGATGGCGTAACCGGCGAACTCGTGCTTCAGATAGCCGGAGCCCACGCCGAGGGTGAGCCGGCCGTTGGACAGGATATCCACCATCGCCCAGCTCTCGGCGAGGGTGAGCGGATGATGGAATGTGAGGATCGAGATGCCCGAGGCGAGTCGAATCCGTTTGCAGCGCTCGGCCAGCATCGCCAGATACACCGCCGGATTGGGTACCGAGCCGTATTCGTGGAAGTGGTGCTCGGCGACCATGAACGTGTCGTAGCCCAGCTGCTCGGCGAGCTGGCACTGCGCGGCCACCTGTTCGTAGAGTTCCGGGATGGTGCGCGGATGACGCGGATGGTGATCCTGCACCGAGAAGATCGAAATGCGCATCGCGCCGGCGGCGGCGCTGGCACTGCGCGGTGCGGGTTGCGTCATGGCGAGTCCTTTGCTGTTGCCGCGCGATGCGCTAAGCCGAGCGCGACGCGGCCAGTCGAGCGACCGGCTCTTCCTTGATCGGCCAGTTGAGCAGCGCGGCCACCACACCCAGCGCGGCGGCGACCATCCACACGACATCGTATGAACCAGTCGCGTCGTACACACGGCCACCGAGCCAGCCGCCCAGGAATGCGCCCATTTGATGACACAGGAACGTGATGCCCGAGAGCATCGACATATTTCGCACGCCGAACACGCTCACGATGGTGCCGGTGGTGAGCGGCACGGTGGCCAGCCACGACAACCCCATCACGATTCCGAACGCGTAGGCGGTCCACGGCGTCACGGTGGTGAAGGCGAACAGCACGATCGCGATCGTGCGCGAGAAATACATGATCGAGAGAATCAGCGGCTTGCGTACGTGCGTGCCCAGTCGCCCGGCCATGTACGAGCCGATGATGTTCACCAGCCCGATCAGTGCGAGCACGGTCGTGCCCACGCCGGCCGAGAGCTGCCGATCGACCAGGAATGCGGGCAGATGCGTGGCGATGAAGGTCACGTGGAAACCGCACACGAAGTAGCCCGCCGAGAGCAGCAAGAACCCCTTGTGCGCGAACGCTTCGCGCAGCGCCGCGCCGACCGAGATGTCGGTGCTGGCTCTTGCGGGGTTGCCGTCGTGCCACATCGACGTCGAGAGCGGGATCACCAGCGACACGATCGCCGCCATCAACAGCAGTGCGCCGCCCCAACCGAGCATCGAGATCGCGGTCTGCTCGATCGGCATCATGATGAACTGACCGAACGACCCGACCGCCCCCGCGATACCCAGCGCCGTACTGCGCTTCTCCGGCGGCATGGCGCGGCCGATCGCAGCGAACACGGTGCCGAACGTGCAACACGACAGCCCCAGTCCGATGAGGATGCCCGCCGAGAGCACCAGCATCTGCGGTGAGTGCGCATTGGCCATCAACACCAGGCCGACGATGTAGAGCACGGCGCCCACGATCGCGGTTTTGCCCGCGCCATGGCGGTCGGCCACCATGCCCACGAACGGCTGCGAGGCACCCCACACCAGGTTCTGCACCGCGATCGC
>CADECO010000022.1:5813-7043 GCA_902825905.1 uncultured beta proteobacterium | reverse complement strand
ACGTTCTGCCCGATGATGAAGCCGGCCTGCGCGCTGCACAGGAAAGCGCAGGCATCGCCGAAGTCGGCCGGATCGCCGATCCGACCCGCCGGGATCGACTTGATGCGCTCCTTGAACATCTCGTCGGCACTGATGCCGCGCCGCGCGCCCATTGCCGCCATCGTCGTCTTCTGCCGCTCGGTGGAGTGGAAGCCCGGCAGCAGGTTGTTGATGGTGACGTTGTCCTTGGCGACCTGCCGTGCGATACCGGCGCAGAAGCCGGTGAGGCCGGTGCGCGCGCCGTTCGACAAACCGAGCACGTCGATCGGATGCTTCACCGCGCCGGAGGTGATGTTCACGATGCGGCCGAACTTCTGCGCCTGCATGTTATCGATGGTGCGCCGGATCAGCTCGATCGGCGCGAGCATGTTGGCATCGAGCGCCTTGATCCACTCGTCGCGGCGCCACTCGCGGAAATCGCCGGCCGGCGGACCGCCTGCGTTGGTGACGAGGATGTCGGGTTTGGGGCACGCAGCCAAGGTCGCGTCGCGGCCCGCCTCGGTGGTGATGTCACCGGCGACCGCGATGACCTTCGCGCCGGTGGCCGCGCGGATCTCGGCGGCGGCGGCTTCGAGCGCTTCGGCGCCGCGCGCGGTGATCACCAGTTCCACGCCTTCGCGCGCCAATGACATGGCGCAGGCTTTGCCCAGCCCTTTGCTGGCTGCGCACACGATGGCCTTGCGGCCGCGGATTCCCAGCTCCATCGACGTTCTCCTGTCTGCGGGCGGATGAGCATGTGTTCGGGCGAAGACCCGAGGCTCACGCACCCTTCGGTTTCAATGTCACGATCAATACCCCGATCATGACCGCAATCGCACCGGCACACTGCAACGGCGTGAGCCGCTCCTCCAGGCCGACGTAGCCGAACGCGATCGTCGTGATCGGGCCGAGCATACCCATCACCGCGAAGCGATTGGCGCCGACGCGCTTGAGCGCCTCGGAGGTCATGAAGATCGGGATCACGGTCGAGCCCACCGCCATGATGATTGCCGACCAGTACACCGGCATCGGCAGCGTGAGCGCACTCAGCGGTCGCAGCGCGATGAACTGCGCCAGGCAGATGAGGCTCGCGACGATCATCGAGTAGGCGGTGAAGCGCAGGCTGCCGATGCGCTTGATCACTTCGGTGCCCATGACGAGGTAGATCGCGTAGCTCACCGCCGCGGCGAACACCAGCGCGGCACCGAGAAA
>CADECO010000022.1:0-5713 GCA_902825905.1 uncultured beta proteobacterium | reverse complement strand
CCACCCAGGATCGAGCCGAGCACGCCGCGAATCACCGCGCGGCCCACCTGCGAGCCGATCGATCGCGCCGCACTCTTGGCCGCCGATTCGAGGATGCCTTCCTTGCGCCCGCCGCGTGGACCGGTGCTGCCCATCAGGACTTCGCCCAGCGTGCCCATGATGCCGCCGCCGGCACTCGCTTCGCCCGGTTGCGTCGTCGGCGCGCCACCGCCCGCCTTGGTCGCGAGTTTCTCGTACGCCGACTCGCGATCGACCGCCTTCTCGTAGTGACCGGCCAATGCCGAGCCGCTGATGATAGCCTTGCGCTCCGCAGCGTCGATCGGACCGATGCGGCTGGCCGGTGGCATCACGAAAACGCGCTCGACCACCGTGGGACTGCCCTTGGGGTCGAGGAATGAAACCAGCGCCTCGCCCACAGCGAGTTCGGTGATGGCATCGGCGGTCTTGAAGCGCGAGTTGCTGCGCATCGTCTCGGCCGCGGTCTGCACCGCTTTCTGATCGCGCGGCGTGAACGCCCGCAGCGCGTGCTGCACGCGATTGCCCAGTTGCCCCAACACCGTCTCGGGCACGTCGAGCGGGTTCTGCGTCACGAAGTACACGCCGACCCCTTTTGAGCGCACCAGCCGCACCACCTGCTCGATCTTCTCGAGCAGCGCCTTGGGCGCATCGTTGAACAGCAGATGCGCCTCATCGAAGAAGAACACCAGCTTCGGCTTCTCCAGGTCGCCGACCTCGGGCAGCCGCTCGAACAGTTCCGACAGCAGATACAGCAGGAACGTCGAGTAGAGCTTGGGTGCGTTCAGCAGCTTGTCGGCGGCCAGGATGTTGATGACGCCGCGCCCTTTGCTGTCGGTCTGGATGAGATCCTCGATGTCCAGTGCCGGCTCGCCGAAGAACTGCTCGGCGCCTTGCTGTTCCAGCTCGAGCAGTCCGCGCTGGATCGCACCGACGGAGGCCGCCGAGACGTTGCCGTACTCGGTGGTGAGTTTCTTGGCGTTGTCGCCGACGAACTGCACCATCGCCCGCAGATCCTTCAGGTCGAGCAGCAGCAGGCCGTTGTCGTCGGCGACCTTGAACACGATAGCCAGCACGCCCTGCTGGGTGTCGTTCAGGTTGAGCAGCCGGCTCATCAGCAGCGGCCCCATCTCCGAGATGGTGGTGCGCACCGGGTGGCCCATCTCGCCGAACACGTCCCAGAACGCGACCGGGAAGCCCTGCCACGTTGGCTCGTCGAACTTCAGATTCTTCAGGCGCTCGGCCATCTTGGTCGACAGCGACCCGGCGGCCGACAGGCCGGACAGATCGCCCTTCACGTCGGCCATGAACACCGGCACGCCCGCGGCGGAGAAGCGTTCGGCCAGGACCTGCAACGTGACGGTCTTGCCGGTACCGGTGGCCCCGGCAATCAGCCCATGCCGGTTCGCCAGGCCGGGCAGAAGCGCGACGTCTTTGTCGCCGGCGCGTGCAATTACGAGCGGTTCAGCCATGGGATGGTCCTGTCCGGGGGATTGGCGAGCTAAAATTATAGACGGCCCGCTGCACGCGGCCGCGCACGACCACGGCGCTGATGGCGGTGTCCGCTTTCATTACGTCGTGGCGTCGCGGTTTCATCCACGCGGCTTCATCCACGCGAATTCACCCGCGCGGCCTTACCTGACATCCGTCCGACGCACCCAACCTCGAGATCTCACGGACCGCAACTGCTGCGGCCGACATCCATCATGGCCGGTCATTCCAAGTGGGCGAACATCAAGCACAAGAAGGCGGCTGCCGATGCCAAGAAGGGCAAGGTATTCACCCGCCTCATCAAGGAGATCACCGTTGCCGCTCGTATGGGCGGCGGTGATCCGAACATGAACCCGCGCCTGCGCCTGGCGATGGACAAGGCGCAGGAAGCCAACATGCCCAAGGACAACGTCGAGCGCGCGATCAAACGCGGCTCGGGCGATCTGGAAGGCGTGAATTACGAGGAGATCCGCTACGAGGGCTACGGCATCGGTGGCGCGGCGGTGATCGTCGATTGCATGACCGACAACCGCACCCGCACTGTCGGCGAGGTGCGCCACGCGTTCGCCAAGCACGGCGGCAATCTCGGCACCGACGGCTCGGTCGCGTTCCTGTTCAAGCATTGCGGGCAGTTCCTGTTTGCGCCGGGCGTCAGCGAAGACAAGGTGATGGAGGCCGCCCTCGATGCCGGCGCCGAAGACGTCGTGAGCAACGAGGACGATTCGATCGAGGTGCTGTGCGCACCGAGTGACTTCGGCAAGGTCAGGGACGCGCTCGAGAAAGCGGGTCTGAAATCCGAGGTCGCCGAGATCACCATGCGGCCGAGCAGCGAGACGGCGCTCACCGGCGACGACGTCGGCAAGATGCAAAAGCTGCTCGATGCGCTCGAGTCCATCGACGATGTGCAGGAGGTCTACACCACCGCGTCGCTGGATGCCTAGGCGGCAGAGCTACCCTTGACCGGATTCAACACCAAGGCGCTCGCCGCGGTTTTTCTGGTCATGTGGGGCTCGGGCTTCATCGCCTGCAAGGCCGGTCTGGCCTACGCCGAGCCGCTCACCTACCTGTGGTACCGCTTCGGCATCGCCGCCGTGATCCTGGCGATCGTTGCTGTGGCGATGCGCGCACCCTGGCCCAATTCGCTTGCCCGCTACGGGCATCTCGCTGTTGCCGGCGCGCTGGTGCATGCCATCTATCTGGGACCGAATTTCTTCGCGGCCTCGCGTGGTTTTCCGGTGGGCGTGACCGCTCTCATCGGCGCGCTCCAGCCGATCCTCACCGCGGCGATCGCCAGCCGATTGCTCGCCGAGCGCGTGTCGCCGCGGCAGTGGGCAGGGCTGATCGTGGGCCTGGCCGGCATCGTCATGGTGCTCTCCGACAAGCTCGCGTTCGACTGGAGCCAGCCGTTCGAGTTGTTTCTGGTGGGCTGCGGCATCGTCAGTCTGACGGTCGGCACGCTCTACCAGAAGCGCTTCTGCGGCTGGATGGATCTGCGCACCGGCACGGTAGTGCAACTGTTGGTCGCGGCATCGCTCATGCTGCTTGGCGCGGGCACGCTCGAATCGTTTCGCGTGCAGTGGACGGCGCCGTTCATCACGGCGTTGTCGGCGCTGATCCTGATGTCGGTGATCACCTACAGCCTGATGCATCTGCTGTTCCTGCGCGGCGCCGCCTCGCGCGTGGCGAGCATGTTCTATCTGGTGCCGCCGTTCACCTCGACCATCCTGTACTTCTTCTTCGGCGAGGATCTGGGCACTCTGGCCATCGCCGGCATCGCCGTCACGGTCGGCGGCGTTGCGCTCGCCACACGGCGTGCGTAATGGCGTTGTCGCGAGGCGGATCGGCGTCTCTATAATCGCGCATGCCTAACGCAGCTCCCCGCGACGCCGATTCCCGTGGTGTCGATTCCCGCGATACCTCCTCGCCGGCCACTGTCCGCATCCTGGGCATCGATCCGGGCCTGCGTATCACCGGCTTCGGCATCATCGAGAAGTGCGGCAACAAGCTCGTGTACGTATCGAGCGGCTGCGTGAAATCCCCCAGTGATGCCGCATTGCCCGATCGCCTGCAGGTGCTGCTCGAGAATCTGCGCGAGGTGATTGCCTCGCATCGGCCGCAACAGGTGGCACTCGAAAAAGTGTTCGTCAACGTCAATCCGCAGTCGACGCTGCTGCTTGGCCAGGCGCGCGGCACGGCGATCTGCGCGGCGGTGCTCGCGCAATTGCCGGTGGCGGAGTACACCGCGTTGCAGGTCAAGCAATCGGTGGTCGGCAACGGACACGCAACCAAGGAGCAGGTGCAGGAAATGGTGAAGCGACTGCTCGCGTTGGCGGGCTATCCAAGCGCCGATGCGGCCGACGCGCTTGCGTGCGCGATCTGTCATGCGCACGGCGGTCAGGGCATGGGCAGTCTCGCCACGGCCGGATTTCGCGTACGAGGCGGTCGGCTGATCGGCACCGCAGCGGGACGCACGGCGCCGACGCGCAGAGCCGGTAGCGCCGCTCGAGGCGGAGCGCGCACGCGATGATCGGCCGCATTCAAGGCACCCTGGTGTCGAAGCAGCCACCGTCGATCCTGGTGGACTGCGCCGGCGTGGGCTATGAGCTCGAAGCGCCGATGAGCACGATCTACAACCTGCCCAATCTCGGCGAGCGGGTCACGTTGCTCACGCATATGGTGGTGCGCGAGGATGCGCACTTGTTGTTCGGCTTCGGCTCGGAGAGCGAGCGCGGCGCGTTTCGGCAGCTGGTGCGGATCAGCGGCGTGGGCCCGCGCACCGCGCTCGCGGTCCTGTCGGGCATGACGGTCAACGAGCTCGCCGAAGCAGTGACGATGCAAGAGGCTGTGCGCCTCACGCGCGTGCCGGGCATCGGCAAGAAGACCGCCGAGCGTCTGCTGCTGGAGCTCAAAGGCAAGCTCGGCGCCGATCTGCCGACCGAAGGCATGGCGCGCGCAAGCGGCGCATCGGCCGATGTGCTGCAGGCATTGCTGGCGTTGGGTTACAACGAGCGCGAAGCCCAGGCCGCGGTGAAGGAACTGCCCGAGGGCGTCAGCGTCACCGACGGCATCAAGCAGGCGTTGAAGCGATTCTCCAAGGCGTGACCATGGCCATCGAAACCGACCGCCTCATCTCCGCCGAACCCGCGAGCAAGCAGGAGGAAGCGCTCGAACGCGCGCTGCGGCCGCGGGTGCTGGCGGAGTATGTCGGTCAGGAGAAGGTGCGTGGCCAGTTGTCGATCTTCATCGAGGCGGCGCGTGGTCGCAAAGAGGCGCTCGATCACGTGCTGCTGTTCGGGCCGCCCGGGTTGGGCAAGACCACGCTGGCGCACATCATCGCCCGCGAGATGGGCGTGAATCTGCGACAGACCTCGGGGCCAGTGTTGGAGAAACCCGGTGATCTGGCGGCGCAGCTCACCAACCTCGAGCCCAACGACGTGCTGTTCATCGACGAGATCCATCGGCTCTCGCCGGTGGTCGAGGAAATCCTCTATCCCGCGCTGGAGGATTTCCAGATCGACATCATCATCGGTCAGGGCCCGGCCGCGCGCTCGGTGAAGCTCGACCTGCAGCCGTTTACGCTGGTCGGCGCAACCACGCGCGCGGGGATGCTCACCAATCCGCTGCGCGATCGCTTCGGCATCGTGTCGCGCCTGGAGTTCTACACGCCGTCCGAACTGCAGCTGATCGTATCGCGCTCGGCGGCACTGCTCGGCTGTGAGTTCACGTCCGAGGGCGCGCTGGAGATCGCGCGGCGCTCGCGCGGTACGCCGCGCATCGCCAACCGGCTGCTGCGCCGGGTGCGCGACTTCGCGCAGGTGCGCGCGCAGGGCAAGGTGACAACCGAGGTAGCCGATGCCGCGCTGTCGATGCTCGATGTCGATCAAGTCGGGCTCGACGTCCTCGATCGCAAATTGCTGCTCGCCGTGATCGAAAAATTCAGCGGCGGTCCGGTCGGCGTAGATAACCTTGCCGCGGCGATCAGCGAGGAGCGCGACACGATCGAAGACGTGATCGAACCGTTCCTGATCCAGCAGGGCTATTTGCAGCGCACGCCGCGTGGGCGTATCGCCACCCCGCTCGCGTATCGCCACTTCGGGCTGGCGCTGTCGCGCGACGCTGCACCGCACGATTTGTTTAACGCGGGCAGTGCGGCTGGCAGTGGCGCCTCGACGCCTGACGAGTAGGTCGGGGCTCGTCCGGGGGACTC
>CADECO010000021.1:23046-35577 GCA_902825905.1 uncultured beta proteobacterium | reverse complement strand
TCAAGGGCGGCACCTACTATCCGATGACGGTGAAGAAGCACCTGCGCGCGCAGGAGATCGCGCGCGAGAACCATCTGCCGTGCATCTATCTGGTCGATTCGGGCGGCGCGTTTCTGCCTGAGCAGGACCACGTGTTCCCCGATCGCGAGCACTTCGGGCGCATCTTCTACAACCAGGCGACGTTGTCGTCGCTCGGCATCCCGCAGATCGCCTCGGTGATGGGCTCATGCACCGCCGGCGGCGCCTACGTGCCGGCGATGTCCGATGAGACCGTGATCGTGCGTGAGCAGGGCACGATCTTTCTGGGCGGTCCGCCACTAGTCAAGGCCGCTACCGGTGAAGTCGTCTCGGCCGAAGAACTGGGCGGGGCGGACGTGCACACGCGCCAGTCGGGCGTGGCGGATCACTACGCGCTCAACGATCACCATGCGCTGGCGATCGTGCGGCGCATCGTCGGCAATCTGAATCGCACCAAGCGCGCATCAGTCGCCGTTCGCGAACCGTGCGAGCCGCTCTACGCCACTGACGAGTTGGACGGCGTGATTCCGGTCGATGTGCGCAAGCCCTACGACGTACGCGAGGTGATCGCGCGGCTGGTCGACGGCAGCGAGCTGGACGAGTTCAAGGCCAACTACGGCACCACGCTCATCACCGGGTTCGCGCACCTGTGGGGCTATCCGATCGGCATCCTCGCCAACAACGGCATCCTCTACTCGGAATCGGCACAGAAAGGCGCGCACTTCATCGAGCTGTGCTGCCAGCGCGGCATCCCGCTGCTGTTCCTGCAGAACATCACCGGCTTCATGGTCGGCAAGAAGTACGAATCCACCGGCATCGCGCGCGATGGCGCCAAGCTGGTGACGGCGGTGGCGTGCGCGCGCGTCCCGAAGTTCACCGTGATCATCGGCGGCTCGTACGGCGCTGGCAATTACGCCATGTGCGGCCGCGCGTACTCGCCACGATTCCTGTGGCTATGGCCCAACGCGCGCATCTCCGTGATGGGCGGACAGCAGGCGGCCTCGGTGCTGGCCACGGTGCGGCGCGACGCGATCGAGGCACGCGGTGGCACCTGGTCGGGTGCCGAGGAGGAAGCCTTCAAGCGCCCGATCCTCGACCAGTACGAGCATCAGGGGCATCCCTACTACTCGAGCGCACGCCTGTGGGACGACGGCGTGATCGCGCCGAGTGAAACCCGACGCGTGCTGGCGCTGGCGATCTCGGCCGCGCTCAACGCACCGATCGAGACGACACGCTTCGGCGTGTTCCGCATGTAGTTCGGCCATGGCGAAATCCTCTACTCGCGCCTACTCGACGATCGAAGTCTCGATCGCGCAGTCGGTGGGCGTGGTGTGGCTCAACCGGCCGCAGCGCCGCAATGTATTCGACGAAGTCATGATCGCCGAGCTGCAGCGGGCATTCGATCAGCTCGGTGCCGATCGCAACGTGCGCGCGGTGGTGATCGCCGGCCGTGGCCCGGTGTTCTGCGCCGGCGCCGACATGGCCTGGCTGCAGCGCGCGGCCAAACTGAAGCCGCGCGACAACGAGCGCGACACGCTGGCCTACGCGTCGATGCTGGCGAGCCTCGATGCGCTGCCCAAGCCGACGCTCGCACGCGTGCACGGCATGGCGATCGCGGGCGGGTTGGGGCTTGTCGCAGCCGCCGACATCGCAATCGCCTCCTCCGACACGGTGTTCTCAGCGAGCGAAGTGCGCGTCGGCCTGAACGCCGCGACCATCAGCCCGTATCTCGTGCGTACCATCGGCGCGCGCCAGGCTCGTCGATACGTGCTCACCGGGGAGCGATTCGCTGCTGCCGAAGCGTACCGGCTCGGTCTGGTCCACGAACTGGTTCAGGAAGGTGAGCTCGATGCCACGGTCAACGCGTTGCTCGGCGAACTTGTGCAAGGCGCACCCGGCGCGCAAGCGACGGCCAAGGCCTGGCTGCGCGAACTGCCTGATCGGCCGATGACGCGCGCCACGGTCGGCAAGTCGGCGAAACTGCTGGCCGCCGCACGCGTCGCCAAGGAAGGCAAGGAGGGCGTCGCTGCGTTCCTGGCCAAGCGCAAACCGGGCTGGCATCCACAGACTTAAGCGAGACAGGCCATGTTCAACACGATTCTTGTGGCCAATCGCGGCGAGATCGCCTGTCGCGTCATGCGCACGGCACGGCGGCTTGGCATCCGCACGATTGCGATCTACTCCGAGCCTGACGCCGGCGCGATGCACGTGGCCATGGCCGACGCCGCGTACTGCGTGGGGCCGGCAGCGGCGCGCGAAAGCTATCTCAATCTGGAGCGCATCATCGCCGTGGCGCGCGAGTCGGACGCCCAGGCGATTCATCCAGGCTACGGATTTCTCTCCGAGAACGAGGAATTCGCAGCAGCTTGCGAACGCGCGGGGGTCGTTTTCATCGGTCCGCCGGCAAGTGCGATCCGTGCCATGGGCTCCAAGAGCGCGGCCAAGAAAATCATGGAAGACGCCGGCGTGCCGCTGGTGCCCGGCTTCCACGGCGATGAGCAGGATGCCGCCACGTTGATCGCGCATGCCGATCGCATCGGCTACCCGGTGCTGCTCAAGCCTTCTGCCGGAGGTGGCGGCAAAGGCATGCGCGTCGTGCAATCACGCAACGAGTTCAACGATGCGCTGGCCGGTTGCAAGCGCGAAGCGTTGGCGGCGTTCGGCGACGACAAGGTGCTGATCGAGCGCTACCTCACGCGCCCGCGCCACATCGAAATCCAGGTGTTCGCCGATCGCCACGGTAATTGCGTCCACCTGTTCGAGCGCGACTGCTCGGTGCAGCGCCGGCACCAGAAGGTGCTCGAGGAAGCGCCCGCACCGGCCATGACCCCTGAACGGCGTGCGCAGATGGGCGCAGCCGCCGTTGCCGCCGCGCGCGCGATCGGCTACGTCAATGCGGGAACGGTCGAGTTCATCGTCGATGAGCGCGGCACGTTTCACTTCATGGAGATGAACACGCGCCTGCAGGTGGAGCATCCGGTCACCGAGATGATCACCGGCCTCGACCTGGTCGAGTGGCAACTGCGCGTCGCTGCCGGTGAGTCACTGCCTTGCACGCAGGAACAGCTGCGCATCGACGGGCACGCGCTCGAAGCACGCATCTACGCCGAGGATCCCGACAAGGGCTTCCTCCCCGCCACCGGTCGCATCAGTTATCTGGGTTCGCCCGACGAGTCGCGCCACGTGCGCATCGACACCGGGATTCGTGCCGGTGATGCGATCTCGCCGTACTACGATCCGATGATCGCCAAGCTCATCGTCTGGGATCACGATCGCAACGCCGCGATCGCACGCATGCAGCGTGCACTGAGCCAATTCCAGGTGGTCGGGCTCACCACCAACGTCGGTTTCCTCAAACGGCTGGCCGCAGCGCCTGCGTTCGCCGCTGCGCAGCTCGATACCGGCTTCATCGAGCACAATCAGGCCACGCTGTTTCCCGCGGCGGCAGCCACTCCACATGAGGCACTCGCTCTGGCTTCGCTCGCCGAATTGCTCTCGCACGACGAAGCGTCGTCACGGGTGCGCGGCCGTGGCGCGGACCCGTATTCGCCATGGCAGCGGGTGGATGGATGGCGTCTCAACCAGGACAACCACCACGCCATCGCGTTTCGCATGGGCGAGTCGACGGCTGGCGACGATCTCACCGTAGTCGCGCACTACCGCGACGGCGGATACGAAGTCGAGCTGCCGGGCGCGGGTCGGCGGCTGACCCTGCATGGCACACGCGAAGGCGATACGTACACCGCCATGCTCGATGCGCGCACCCTTCGCGGCACGGTGGTCGCGACCGGCGCTCGTCGCGATGTATTTCTCGACGGCGTGCAGTACTCGCTCGAGCTCGTCGATCCGTATGCGCATGATTTCGACGACAACCCGGGCGCAGGCTCGCTGGCCCCGCCGATGCCCGGCAAGGGCACCGCCGTGCTGGTCGAGCCCGGGGCGATTGTCGAGCGCGGCACGCCGCTGTTGATCATGGAAGCCATGAAGATGGAGCACACCATTCACGCACCGGCCGCCGGTACGATCGGCGAGATCCTCTACAAGGTCGGTGAGCAGGTGCCTGAGGGTGCCGAACTGCTGGTGCTCGATCGCGCTGCGAAGTAGCGCGCGCCGCGTCGATCCATTCACCGACCAGCAGATCTCGCCACGAGCGCCCCGGATTCGCCAGGCCCGCCGCATCATGCAACAGTCCGATTCTGGGCCTCGTCCCGCATCTCGTACCGATTCGGGCGCCGAAGCGGAAGCCGAGGTCGCCTCGCCGTGCGTGAGCGTGTGCCGAATCAACCCCGACACCGAGCTATGCGAAGGGTGTCTGCGCACGATCGATGAAGTCGCCGAATGGGCAACGATGTCGAACGCCGAGCGTCGCGCGGTGCTGCAGGCGATCGAGGTGCGCACCCAGGCGCTGTTCGACGGGCCGAGCGGATAGCGCGAGCGCTCAGGAACGCTCTCGCCGCCTGCGACGTCTGATCCCCGATCCGAGCTTTCGATGCGCGAACTGTTGCCGCCCACCATGCAGGTGTTCGAACGCGGCTGGCTGTCGAGCAACAACGTGCTATGCGCCGACGGCGAAGGCTGGACGCTGATCGACTCGGGCTACGTTTCGCATGCCGACCAGACGCTCGCGCTGCTCGAGCATCGGCTCGGAGGCGCGCTGCTGACCCGCATCGTCAATACGCACTGCCACTCTGATCACATCGGCGCGAACGCACGGCTGCGGCAACGGTTCGCGTGCGAGATATGGCTGCCGGCGGGCGAGGCACCGATCATCGAGCGCTGGAACGACGAAGAGCTGATGCTGAGCTACGCCGACCAGCAGGCCGAGCGCTTCATCTTCGATCGCATCATCGCCGCCGCCGACGTCGTGCGTTTTGGCGGGCTCGAATGGCAGGCGCTGGCTGCACCCGGCCACGATCGGCACGCGCTGATCTACTTCGCTCCCGACGAGGGTCTGCTGATCGCCGGCGATGCGCTGTGGGAGAACGGCTTCGGCGTGATCTTCCCGGCGCTGTTCGGCGATTCAAGCGCCTTTACCGAGTCACGCCAGACGCTCGATCGCATCGCCGCACTCGGCGCGAGGGTAGTGATTCCGGGGCATGGTCGCCTGTTCACGGGCGTCGAGGCCGCGCTCGAACGCGCCTACTTCAAGCTCGATAGCTATGAGGAGGACCCGGAGCGCCTGGCACGGCACGCCGCGAAGGTGATGCTGGCGTTCTCGCTGCTGGAGAAGCGCGCGATGTCGATCGAGGCTCTGCCGGCCTACGTCGAGCGCGTGGGCATTTTGCGCGACATCAATGCGCGCTACTTTAACTGGAGTGCCCAGGTACTCGCGGAGTGGTTGCTGCACGAACTGGTTCGTGCCGGCGCCGCTATCAAGCAGGACGGGCTGCTGCTGCCTCGCGTGGCATAGAGCGCCTGACCGAATTTCCGTACCTTTGGCCGCAAGCGGCGCTCGCCAGCCGCGCCGCTCAGATCGGTACCACCTGGAGTTCGGGGTCGACGGTGCGCACCAGCGATTCGATGCCGGTGAGCGTGGCCGACAACGCGCTCGGACAACTGCCACACGCGCCCTGGTAGTGGACCTTCAGCGTCTTGCCTTCCAGACCCATGACGTAGAGATCGCCGCCGTCGCCCTGCAGGAATGGGCGCACCTGCTCATCGAGCAGATCGATGATCTGCGACAGCTTGAGGCGATCGGCTTCCGAGAGCTCCGGATCGTCGAGTGCCTGATCGGCACCGTTCACCATCTCGGTGCTGTTCGCCTCGGCGCCCGCCGCCTCGCGGATCGGCACCGCGAGTTGTTTGAGCAGCGCTGGCCATTCCGCCGAGCCGTCCTGCGTGACGGTGATCCAATGATCGACGTAGAACACGTTCGTGACCCCGGGGATCGCGAACAGCGCGCCGGCGAGTGGATCGGACTGCGCACTCTGTGCCGAATCGAACGAGCGCGACACGCCCCAGGTGAGCGGCTCCTTGAGAATGAACTTCTTGGCGTTCGGATTCGGGGTGCTTTCGATCTCGGCGATCTTGGGCATGGCTGGACTCTTGGTGCTATCCGCCGGAGCGCGCCGACGAAGTGGATGATGAAAGCGGAGCGGACGTGCCGGTTGACTCGGACGAAGCCGTGGCGCCGGCGCCAGTCGAAGCGAAGTCGGATGCAACCGGATCGGCCTGCCCCTCGGTGGTGATGCTGGCCTGCTCATGCAACGCGGCGTGCAGCGTGTGCCAGGGCAGCACCGCGCACTTCACGCGAGAGGGCAGATCCTTGACGCCTGCGAATACCGCGAGCCGCCCCAGCCCGGCCGGGTCGACCTTGCCGATCACCATGCCGCGAAAGTTCTCGACCAGCGCATCGGCATCGGCCACCGTCTTGCCTTTGACCGTCGTCGTCATGATCGAAGCGGAGGCCTTGCAGATGGCGCACGACTGGCCTTCGAACGCGATCGCCTCGATCGACTGCGCATTCATTTTGAGCGACAGCCAGATGTGATCGCCGCACAACGGATTGAGCCCCTCGGCGCGATGGGTTGCATCGTCGAGCTTGCCGAAATTGCGCGGCTTCTTGTTGTGATCGAGGATCACTTCCTGGTAGAGCTGCTTCGGGTCCATCTTGCTGGCTGCCGGGTTCAGGCGAACATCTCGTGCACCTTGCGGACCGCGCGCGCCAGGGCATCGACCTCGTCGAACGTGTTGTAGAACGCAAACGATGCACGCGCCGTCGCCGGCACGCCGAAACGCTGCATGACCGGCTGCGCGCAGTGATGCCCGGTGCGCACCGCCACACCTTCGGCATTGAGCAAAGTGCCGACATCGTGCGGATGCACCTCGCCGACGTAGAACGAGATCACCGCCGCCTTGTCGCGGGCGTTGCCGATGATGCGCACCCCGGGAATCTCCTTAAGCCGCGCGGTGGCGTACTCGAGCAACGCATGCTCGTGCGCGGCGATGGCATCGTGACCGACCGCAGTCATGTACTCGGCCGCGGCGCCCAGCCCGATCACCTCGGCGATCGGCGGTGTGCCGGCCTCGAACTTGTGCGGAATGGTGTTGTAGGTGGTCTTCTCGAAGCTCACCGACAGGATCATGTCGCCGCCGCCCTTGTAGGGCTGCATCGCCTCGAGCCGCGCCGCCTTGCCGTACAGCACGCCGACGCCGGTCGGGCCGAACATTTTGTGGCCGGTGATGGCGTAGAAGTCGCAGTCGAGATCCTGCACGTCGATACGCATGTGCGGGGCCGCCTGCGCGCCGTCGACCAGCACCGCAATGCCGTGGCGATGCGCGGTGGCGATCATCGCCTTGACCGGATTGATGGTGCCGAGGGCGTTCGACACGTGCGTGACCGCCACCAGCTTCGTGCGCGGGTTGAGCAGCCGCTCGTACTCGTCCAACAACAGCTCGCCCGCGTCGTTGACCGGAATGACGCGCAGCTTCGCGCCCTTCTCCTCGCACAGCATCTGCCACGGCACGATGTTGGCGTGATGCTCCAGATGCGAGATGACGATCTCGTCGCCGGCGCCGATGAACTTGCGACCGAAACCGTGCATGACCAGATTGATGCCGTCGGTGCAGTTCGACGTGAAGATGATTTCGCGTTCTTCGCGCGCATTGAGAAAACCGCGCATCGTCGCACGCGCCGCCTCGTACGCGTTGGTGGCCGTCTCCGACAGGTAGTGCACGCCGCGGTGGATGTTGGCGTGCTCGTGCGTGCGGTAGCGCACGATGCGATCGAGCACCTGGGTCGGCATCTGTGCCGAAGCACCGTTGTCGAGGTACACCAGCGGCTTGCCTTGCACCGTGACGTTGGTGAGGATCGGAAAGTCGTGCCGCAGGCGTTGCAGGTCGAGAGTGGTGACGCGCGCGGGCGCGCGCACTCGATCAGGTGCGTTCATCGTTCCACCTTGGCGTTCGTTTGTTCCAGCACGCGCCGGCGCAGTCGCTTGACCACGGATGCCAGATCGATGCGATCGACGATCTCGGCGGCGAAGCCGTAGGTGAGCAGGTTGCGCGCGGCCGACTCATCGAGCCCGCGGCTGCGCAGATAGAACAGCTCCTCGGCGTCGAGCTGGCCGACCGTAGCGCCGTGCGAGCACTTCACGTCATCCGCCAGGATTTCCAGTTGCGGCTTGGTGTCGACATGGGCCCGACCCGAGAGCAGCAGATTGCGATTCTGTTGTGCCGAGTCGGTACGCTGCGCATCCTTGCGCACCAGCACGCGGCCGTTGAACACGGCGTGTGCGCTGTCGCCGACCACGCACTTGTGCAACTGGCGACTGGTGCCATTCGGTCTGGCGTGATCGACGAACGAATGCGTGTCGGCCAGCTGGCGGCCGCCGACGAGCGTGAGGCCGTCGAGCTCGCATTGCGCACCGCTGTCGAGCACGACCTCCACGTTGTTGCGCGAGATTCGTCCACCGAAAGCGATCGATACCGATTCGAAGCGCGCATCGCGTTCGAGCCGCGCCGCCAGACTGGAAAGATGAAACGCCTCGCTCGCCTCGGCCTGCAGCTTCACGTGTCGCACACGAGCGTTCGGTGCGATCGCAATCTCGGTGACCGCATTCACGCAGTAGGTCGCGGCGCCCACCGCGACGTATTCCTCGATGATCTCGATCGAAGCGCCAGGCTGAGCGATCACCAACACCCGTGGGTGGCTCGCTGCCTCGGCCTGCGTGCTTACGTGCAGCACGTGGATCGGTCCGCTCAGCTTCGCATCGCGCTCGGCGATCACGCACGCGCCGTCGTGCAGGAACGCGGTATTGATCGCCCGAAATGCTTCGTCGGTAGCCGGTGCCAGGCGTCCCAGTACCGAACGTACCGAATCGGCGTGCGCCTGCTGGGCGGTCGCGAGCGTAGCCACGATCACGGCACCCTGCTGCGGTGTCGACAGCGACGGCGCGAAGTGACCGTCGACGAATACCAGTCGCGCGGCCGCCTCGTTCAGCGCGACAGGGGCGATCGCCTCAGCCTGCAGCCCACCCGCCTGCAGCGCGGGCTGGAACGCCATGCGGTAGAGCGGACTCAGATCGGTGAATCGCCACGCTTCGTCGCGCGTAGTGGGCAGCGTGAGTGCATGGGCCCGCTCGAGCGCCTCGGCGCGCAATGCCGAAAGCCACGGCAGCTTCGCTGCCGGCAAAGCACCGTGACCGCCGAGCAGGCTGTCGAGGTACGGATTGCGGGCGGCGGCTGTCACCATGGCGAAGTTCGGGTCTGTGCTCAGGCCGCGGCGGCGATCCAGTCGTAACCGCGCGATTCCAGCTCGAGCGCGAGTTCCTTGCCGCCGGTCTTGATCAACCGGCCGCGTTCCATCACGTGCACGTAGTCGGGCACGATATAGTTGAGCAGGCGCTGGTAGTGCGTCACCAGCACGACCGCATTGCTGGCATTGGCGAGCTTGTTCACGCCATTGGCCACCACGCGCAGCGCGTCGATGTCCAGACCCGAGTCGGTCTCATCGAGAAACGCGAGCTTCGGTTCGAGCAGCGCCATCTGCAGGATCTCGTTGCGTTTCTTCTCGCCGCCCGAGAACCCTTCGTTGACGCTGCGCTCGAGGAACGCCGGATCCATCTCCAGCAGCTGCATCTTCTCGCGCACGAAATCGTCGAACTCGAGCGGATCGAGCTCGTCCTTGCCACGTCCGCCTTGCACGGTGTTGTAGGCCAGACGCAGGAACTGCGCGTTGCCCACGCCCGGAATCTCGACCGGATACTGGAACCCCAGAAACAGGCCGGCACGCGCCCGCTCTTCAGCCGACAGTGCGAATACGTCGTTGCCGTCCAATCGCGCCGAGCCGCCGGTGACGGCGTACGCGGGATGACCACTCAGCACCTTGGCGAAGGTGCTCTTGCCCGAGCCGTTCGGCCCCATGATCGCGTGGACTTCGCCGGCGCGCACCGAGAGGTTCATGCCCTTGAGGATCTCGATGCCATTGACCGTGGCGCGCAGATCGCGCACTTCGAGCAGCAACGGAGCGTCGGCGCGGATCATCCCACGCTCCCTTCGAGTTTCAGGCCGAGCAGCTTCGAGGCCTCGACGGCGAACTCCATCGGCAGTTGCGTGAACACGTCCTTGACGAAGCCGTTGATGATCATCGACACCGCTTGCTCGTTGTCGACGCCGCGGCTGGCGAAGTAGAACAGCTGGTCCTCGCCGATCTTCGAAGTCGTGGCCTCGTGCTCGACCTTGGCGGTGTTGTTCTGCACCCGGATGTACGGGAAGGTGTGCGCACCACTGCGATCGCCGATCAGCATCGAATCGCACTGCGAGTAATTGCGCGCGTTCTCGGCGCGCGGGCCGATCTGCACCAGCCCGCGGTAGCTGTTCTGCGAATCACCCGCGCTGATGCCCTTGGAGATGATGCGGCTGCGGGTGTTGCGGCCCAGATGGATCATCTTCGTGCCGGTGTCGGCCTGCTGCTTGTGATTGGTGAGCGCCACCGAATAGAACTCGCCTACCGAGTTCTCGCCCTGCAGCACGCAGCTGGGATATTTCCAGGTGATGGCCGAGCCGGTTTCCACCTGAGTCCACGAGATCTTCGAATTGACGCCCCGGCACAGGCCGCGCTTGGTGACGAAGTTGTAGATGCCGCCGCGGCCTTCGGCGTCGCCCGCGTACCAGTTCTGCACCGTGGAGTACTTGATCTCGGCGTTGTCGAGCGCCACCAGCTCGACCACCGCCGCGTGCAGCTGGTTGGTATCGAACTGCGGCGCGGTGCACCCCTCGAGGTACGACACGTGCGAGCCCTCTTCGGCCACGATCAGCGTGCGCTCGAACTGACCCGATTCCTGCGTGTTGATGCGAAAGTACGTCGACAGCTCCATCGGGCAGCGAACACCCTTGGGGATGTAGCAGAACGAACCGTCGGTGAAGACGGCCGAGTTGAGTGCCGCGTAGAAGTTGTCGGTCGTGGGCACCACCGTGCCCAGGTACTTCTTCACCAGCTCCGGATGCTCGCGTACCGCCTCGGAGAACGAACAGAAGATCACCCCGACCTCGGCGAGCTTCGCCTTGTAGGTGGTGGTGACCGAGACGCTGTCGAAGATCACGTCGACCGCGACGCCCGCGAGCGCTTTCTGCTCGTGCAGGGGAACACCGAGCTTCTCGAACGTGCGCAGCAGCTCGGGGTCGACCTCGTCCATCGAAGCGAGCTTCTTCTTCGGCTTGGGCGCGGCGTAGTAGGCGATGTTCTGGAAATCGATCTTCGGGTAGTGGACGTTGGGCCAGGTCGGCTCGGTCATGGTGAGCCAGCGTCGATAGGCCTCGAGCCGGAAGTCGAGCAACCATTGCGGCTCGTCCTTCTTGGCCGAGATCATCCTGATCACGTCCTCGGACAAGCCCTTGGCCACGACATCGGCCTCGATGTCGGTGCGAAAGCCGTGCTGATACGGCTGATCGATGAGTTGTTGCAGGACGGAACTCATAACGGCACGTCAGCTCCCCGGGCGCAGCGCCGCGGTATCTCCCTCGTTCGATTCGTTCACGGCGGGCGTTTGCTCGACGTTGCCGTCGTCACCCGCATTCGGCAGGTAACCCGCTCGTCCCGCCATTACGTCTTTGCCGGCCCGTGTTGACCGGCTCGCTTTCAATGACCCTCGAACAGCGTTCACCACCGCCGGCACAGTCTGGATTCAGACGTTGAAGCTCTCACCGCAGCCGCACGACCCCTTGGCGTTGGGATTGTTCACGGTGAACATCTGCTTGAACCCCTCGCGGACGAAATCGAGTTCCGATCCGTCGAGGTACTGCATCGCCTGCGCATCGACGACGATCTTCGCGTCATGCGCCTCGAACACGTTGTCGGTCGCGGCGATGTCCTTGGCGACGTCGAACGTGTAGGCCAGTCCGTTGCAACCCACACGTTTCACGCCGAGGCGCAGGCCCAAGCCGCCCAATTTGCCCAGCGAACTCTTGATCTGCGAGGCCGCGCTCTCGGTCAGACTGATTGCCATGCTTGCGTTCCGTTGCGGTTGATGCGCGCCCGGCTCAGACCGATACCGGCGTGGTTTCCGCCTTGGGCCGACCGTGCATCTCGATCACCTTGACGCTTTGCGATTCACGCTGACGCTGCTCCAGGTCGGCCACCAGCTTGCCCAGTTTGATATCGCGCAGATAAGCGAAGATGTGTTCGTTCAAGCCTTCCCACAAGTCGTGGGTGATGCACTTCTGATCGTCGACGCAGTTCTCCTGGCCGCCACACTGAGTGGCATCGATCGGTTCGTCCACCGCAGCGATGATGTCGGCGACCGATATGTCGTCCACCGATCGCGCGAGCATGTAGCCGCCACCGGGGCCACGGGTGCTGTTCACCAGCCCGTTGCGGCGCAACTTCCCGAACAGCTGTTCGAGATAGGAAAGCGAAATCTTCTGGCGCGCGCTGATCTCGCCGAGCGACACCGGGCCATCGCCCTGGTTGGTGGTGAGATCGAGCACCGCAGTCACAGCAAACCGCCCTTTGGTCGTCAGACGCATGGGAGCTGCTCCTCATCGAAGGTTGAACAGGTCAAACCCGAGCGAAGC
>CADECO010000021.1:18896-22946 GCA_902825905.1 uncultured beta proteobacterium | reverse complement strand
GCGCGCAACTGGATTCGCACGAAATCACCTGATCGAGCCAGGATCTGCAAGTCGCGGCCGCGCAACGTCGCGTGGACGACCTCGACGGGCTTGCCGTCGATACGCAGCGCAGCGCTCACCCGCTGATAGGTCTGATTCAGATCGAGATCGACTGCGCGCGGGCCGATCGTGCCCGACCACCGCCCTGCCACGCGCGCCGGCACCACCCACATGAAGATGTCGCTCTTGGCCAGGGGCCCGACCGGCTTCTCCGGCACATCGAGCACCAGGTGTCGGTCGGCCTGCCATTCGCCAAGGTGATAGTCGTGCGAGACGATGCGGGTACCCGGTTCGAGAGCGAGCAGCTTGGGCCGCAACTCGATGGTCACGTCGGGCAACAGATACATCGTGACCAGGCTCGCCTTGCCCAGATCGGTCTGGAACAGATCACGCTCGAAGAATTGCGCGCGGTCAGCCACGCCCTGCTCACGCGCCACCTGATTGGCGAACTTCACCAGACGCGGATCGATCTCCACGCCGAAGCCGCGCGCGCCGTAGCGTTTGGCCGCAGTGATGACGATGCGTCCGTCGCCCGAGCCCAGATCGATCAGGTAATCGCCCGGGCCGGCGTGGCCGATCGCGAGCATCGCGTCGACCACTTTCTGCGGCGTAGGCACATACGGCGTGTCGAGATCCTTGTTGTCGAGCTTGATCTCCGGAGGTTGCGCGAACACGCCCGCGCCGAAGCCGAGTGCCAGTGCGCACAGCACCCATCGGACCGATCTCATCGTTTGCCTTTGCGTCGTTTTGAGCCGCGCTCAGCCGTAGCCGGCTTTTGCGTAAGGCGTGTCGGCGCTACGCCGATAGACCAGCAAATTGCGCTTGTACGAGACGACGATCGCGCCGTCCTGGTTGTAGGCGCGCGTCTCGACGTTGAGGATGCCTTCGTTCGGGCGCGACTTCGATTCGCGCTTTTCCAGGATCGACGATTCGGCGTGCACCGTGTCGCCGGCGAACACCGGTGCATGCAGCTTGATGTCGTACCAGCCGAGGTTGGCGGCCACTCGTCCGAACGTGCGCGTGGTGAGCGCGGTGACCGTGCCGACGATCCAGTATTCAGGCAGCCGGTAGCGGCCGCCCTGGTGCCGTGCGATCCAGTGCTCGTCGTGGTACTGCGGCAGCAGATCGAACGAGCGGTACGCGTGCTCGATCGCCTCGTCGCGGTGGAACGTGCGCCGCGAGTAGTGCACGTAGGTGTCACCGGGCTCGCAGTCCTCGAAGAAGAAGCCGAACTGTTCGATCAGCGCGCCATCGCTCGTTTGCCGGTGATGCGCGAACCGGGCGCCCTGCGCCGCGGTGAGCTTGAGCTTCGCTTCGCGCTCGTCGGGATGACGGCCGCGCCGATAGATCTCCGAGACATGCGTGATGCGCGCAACCACCTTGCCCTCGGCGTTGATGCCGAGCGACACCGCTTCGATGCGTCCGCAATCCGGATCGCTGCCGTTGTCGACCGACAGGATCTCCGTCTCGGCATAGAGCGTGTCGCCACCGAACACCGGCGCGGTCATCGCGATTTCCTTGAACTCCGCGATCGCGCGACGCTTGCCGAACGTCTTGGTACCCATGCCCATCACGCGCTGCAGCGTGACCGTGCTCACCATCAACGGCTTGTTCCAACTGGTGTGCGCCGAGTAGTGCGCGTCGTAGTGGATCATCGCGCTGTTCAGGGTGTCGAGCGCTTCGTCGAGATTGTCCTGCTGGGTAAGCGTGACGCCGGGTCGATGTTTGAAGCGCTGGCCGGCGGCGAAATCCTCGAAATCCAGGCCGAAGCGCTCGACGTAGCGCTTGGGCTCGACGCTGAAGTAGGCGCTGAACGGGCCGGGCTCACCGAGCGTGGGCGCTGCGCGCGCCGCCGAGACCGAAGGCTGATCCGTGGGAACGCCCGCACGCTCGGCCAGTGCGAGGATGCGCTGCTGGGCTTTGACGATCGGGCCCTCGACCATCTTGCCCTGGAACTCGACGACGTTGCCGCCCGAGCGCTCGAATGCGGCGACGATTCCCGCGGCGCGCGCAGCCTCGTCGCGGGTGGGCGTGAACACGTCCTGAATCGGCTTGACCTGCTTGGGATGGATCGCCAGCTTGCCGGTGAAGCCCATCGCCTTGACGCGCACCGTATCGCGCTTGAGGCCGGCGTCATCGCTCAGATCGACGTGCGGCACGTCGACCAGACCGGTTCCGGCGGCTGCCGCGGCCTGCACCAGCCGCGCGCGCCCGAGGAACATCGGCTCCCACGACAGCTCGGCACGCAGGTCGACTGCAAGGTCGGCGCCGCCGAAACCGAGCGAGCGCACGCGCGGGCTCGCGCTGGCTATCGCCATGGCAGCCTCCAGGCCACGCGCGGTTTCGATCGCGCACATGAGCTGCACGCCCTCCTGCACGCCGACGAGCTGGCGGGCGAACAGTTCGACCTCGGCCGCCGACTCGACCTTCGGCAGCACGATGAAATGCGGCGCGATGCGCGAGACGATCAGCGCTTCGAGATCACGCGCGCCGGCGCTGGTGAACACGTTGTTCACGCGCAGTCCGCACAATTGCCCCGGCGCGAGCGATGCGCGCCAATCCCCGCGAAAATGTTCGACCACGGTCTGGCGCGCGTGGTCCTTGTCGCCGCCGGCGACAGCATCTTCCAGATCGAGAATCAGCGCATCGGCACCGCTTGCCGCGCCCTTGACGAAGCGCTCCGGACGATTGCCCGGCGTGAACAGGAATGAACGGCAGAAACTGATATCGAAGACGGACATGGCTGGTCAGTGAATCTCGGAGTAGTAGCTCGACGCTGACGGTTGCCCGATTGCGGCAAGCTCATTGCGGCAACCCGATTGCGACAACCCTGGTGTGCGATTATACGGACCGACTCATGCACAGCCGGTGAAACGCAGCGCAAGCGCAAAGCACGTGCGCGCGCAACGCCGGACCATCAGCGTTTCATGCAGAGGAGGATCGATGATTCGCATTCGCACTCACCGCGCACTTTCTGCGCTCCACGCCGCGCTGCTCACTACCGCGTTCGCTGCGGGCGCAGCGGGGTTCGCCAGCTCAGCCCTTGGCCAGGCCTACCCATCGCGGCCGATCCGCATCATCGCGCCGTTCCCGCCGGGCAACGCCGCCGACGTCGTGTCGCGCGCGATGACCGATCGACTGTCACAACGCCTGGGCCAACCGGTGCTGGTCGACAATCGTGCCGGGGGCGCCGGCATCATCGGCGTCGACGCCGTGGCCAAATCGGCACCCGATGGCTACACGTTGCTCATCACGTCGATCTCACCCGTGGCGATCCTGCCCGCGGTGTACAAGAAGCTGCCCTACGACGTGGAGAAGGACTTCGTACCGGTGTCGATGGCGGGGTTCACCTCGATGATCCTGGTGATGAATCCGAGCGTGCCCGCGAACAACCTGCGCGAGTTGATCGCATTCTTCAAGAACAATCCCGGCAAGCACAACTACGCGCACATCGGACCGGGCACCATCTCGCACCTGTGCATGGAGTCGCTGAAACTCGCCGCCGGGATCGACGTGTTCGGCGTGCCGTACAAAGGCAGCGGTCAAGCACTCACCGACATGCTCGGCGGACAGGTCACGCTGATGTTCGACGGCATGACCTCGGCCAACTCGCAGGTCAAAGCCGGCAAGGTGAAGGCGCTGGCAGTGACCTCGCAGAAGCGTTCACCGTTCGCGCCGACCGTGCCGACGATGGGCGACGAGGGCGTGAGCGGCATGCACGACCTGAACATGATCGCCTGGATCGGCGTGTTCGCCCCCTCCGGCACGCCGCGCCCGATCATCGAGCGCTGGCACAAGGAGATCACCGAGGTGACGCAACTGCCAGACGTGCGCGAGCGCCTCGGCAACGTCAGCGTGGAAGCAGCGCCCTCGGAGACGCCGGAGAAGTTCGGCGAGTTCCATCGCAGCGAGCTGGCGAAATGGAACAAGATCGCCCGCTCGGCCGGCGTTCACCAGTCGCAGTAGCTCGGCAGCGGCAAGCGTGCCGCCGCCGAAGCGCACTACCGCTAG